>JAQSDS010000419.1 GCA_029946045.1 Rhodoferax sp. | reverse complement strand
GGGCCGAAGGCTGTTCGGGGGCATTCGCGGCGAGGGCGCCGCTCCCACGGGGCGCTACTCCCACAAAACTGACGAGGCTCACAATGACGGTAGGAGTTCATGGAAAGCGCAGCGCGGCGACCCCTGCAAGATGCCCGGCGCAAGCGCGTTGCGGCCGTCCATGCAGACTGAAGCCACAGATTGCTTCACTGCGTTCACAACACCACTGACTTCACGCAAACAGCCAACCACCAAACTCATTTACACAGATATCTATCATTTATAATTCGCAATTATATTCTAATAATGATATTATTCTGTGTAAATGAAAAATAACTGCACTATTCAATTGTTCGCGTACGGCGCCTGGCACGACGTGGGCAGTGTGAGCCTGCTGGGCGCCGAAGCGCAAGGCTGGCGCAGCAAGACGTACACCGGCTACGCTGTTGAGTGGGCAATTGAACACGGCGGAGCACGAGACGCGCATGCCTTTGCTAGTCCCTTCCCCGTGGGGCTGCAAGAGTTCGAACAGATGCATTGGCCCGTCTTCCTCGTCGACATGCTACCGCAAGGCTTTGGCCGAGAAGAGCTTCTACGACGCTTGGGCCTGTCTCCTACGGCTGCAGAAAGCGTGGACTGGCGTCTGCTGCTGGCGGGCGCGGGCAACCCAGTAGGAAATCTGCGCGTGAAGGAGGCAGCGGACTGGTTATCTGCAAACGCCGGTCCGATACGCGGCTTCACGGACCACAAGGTGGCAGAGCGTGGAGCCGACTTTGCCGAGTATCTGGCCTCGCAAGGCTTATTCGTGGCTGGCTCTTCGGGAGTACAGGGCGAGTGGCCCAAAATTTTGCTCACGAGAGCAGAAGATGGTCTGCTGTACCTGGACCACTCTTTGCCGGATGAGCGTGCGCGAGAGCATTTGATCGTCAAGTTCGGGCGGGGCACCAACGAGGCACTTGCGACCATCCTGCGACAAGAAGCGCCTTACATGGCGCTGGCACGAATGCTGGGGCTTCGTGTCCATGCTGACCTTGTGCTGCAGCAGCGGGCGCTTTTCATCCCCCGGTTCGACCGCCAAGTAACTGGCAGCGGTGTCATTCGACTGGGGCAAGAGAGCATTGCAACGCTGACCGGCATCCCTGGATTCGGCGCGGTGCCGAGCCACGACGAGGTGTGTCGGCAACTCTTGCTGCGCTGCACCCAACCCCTGAAGGAATTACTTGAGTACATCAAACGGGATGTTGCGAACCTGGCGCTGGGAAACAAAGACAACCATGCACGCAACACGGCGGTGCAGCGCGACTTTAGTGGTGGCATCCGCCTGACACCTCTCTACGACTTCGCTCCGATGTATCTCCACCCTGACGGAATCGCCCGCCGCATCCGGTGGGAGGCTAACGACGGCAGCGCTCCTGACTGGAGCCGAGTCATCGAAAAGGTGTGCGAGGTGGCACAGGCCCTGATGGCGGATAAGCGGACACCCTCTGTGCAGAGGAAAGCCTTGCGCGAGGTAAGCCGACCGGCATTGGTTGAAAGCCTGCACTTCATGGTTGGGCCCCTGGAGATGATTGCGGCTCGTGGCACCGACTTCGGCTTGGAGCCGGCGGTGCACGCTTACCTGAAGCTTGGAATCGAAGCGCAGGCCCAACGATTAGCCAATCTAAACTGAGCTAGACAGCCAAAATGGACAAGCGATACGAAACCTTGACCCTGCCACAGCAGCTGGAGCTTCGCAAGAAGGCTGTCAGCGACGTGCTTGCGAATCCGCAGTGGAGCCTGCCGCAGGCTGTACGTCACCTAAAGAAGACGATGCATCTCACCACGACGGAGCTGGCACAGCTGGCGGGGATATCGTTTCGCACGCTGCAAGACATTGAACGCGAGAAAAGCGAGGGAACGGTCCAAACCATGAACCGAGTCTTCGGTGTACTGGGGCTCAAGCTTGGGGTGGTTCGTGCGCCGCGAGATGCTGAGTCCCGTGCGTCAGATTCCGAGCCCGCGTAAAACCCAGCCATACCCAACAAAAAAGCCCCTCGAGGGGCTCTTTTGACTAGCGCCAGGGAATCAGAAGCGGTGACGCATACCCAGGGCCAGACCGGTGGAGTCTGTACCGGCAGAAGCTGTGACGCCACCCAGGTAACCATTACCGCCAGGAGCCACTTGGGCATTGGCGCTGTTGTCAAAGCGCACAATGACCGCGCTGACATCGGTGCGTTTGGACAGCGCGTAGGTATAGGCAGCGCCATAAGACTGAATATCCGCATTGGCGGGGCGCTTGTCGTCGTAACGGTTGTAAGCCACCGAAATGGTGTGCGGCCCGGTCACATTGCGATAGCCAAGGTGCAACAGGGTGCCGTCTTGTTTGAAGGCATCGATAAATTTAGATTGAACCAACGCTGCCGTTGGCGCTGCAAGTGGGCCCAGGGCGGCCAGCTGAGGCGTCAGTGCCGCTGCAATAACAGATAAGCCGTTGGGGTTGTCGTCTGTGATCTTTGCCACCATTGAGCTCAATGTACTGCCACCGAAATTCATGGAAGCACCTAACACGGTGGATGTCAAAGTCTTTTGACCCAACTCGTTGTTTCTTGTCTCATAACCAAAGCCAACCGAGAACGCATCGGCTTTGTAACCCGCATTCATGCCGAGCAATCGGCCCTTCCCGGAATCTCCAGCGACCTCGCCGGGGGCGTACATCAGTGAAGCCGACATGCCGTCCATGACAATGCGATAGGCCAAGGCGTTGGAATTGCGAATGCCAAATGCCGCCGGAAATTGCACAATCTGACCCGCCGACAAGGCAGATTGCGTAGCCATGATGTCGTAAGTCGAAAACGTCTCGTAGGCAGATGTGTACTGACGACCCGCCAAAAACCCGCCGACAGGCGTGATCAAACCGACATAAGCCTGCCGGTCAAACACATTGCCGGCCACGTTCACGCCAAATTGAGAAGCAAGCAATGCGTCGACGCCATTCACCGCAGCCTGGTAAGCACCCTGAAGAAGCGGCGATGGTGAGGTCAGGCCTAACAGCGTCGCTTGAGAAAAGCGATCTGAAAGCTGGGTACCAGAAATTGGCCGATTGCTGAATGCGCCGGTGTCGGCCTCTACCCGGGCTTCAAGCGTAAAGATAGCCTTGTAGCCCCCGCCCATATCCTCATTGCCCTTGATACCCCAGCGCGAGCCTTCCATGATGCCGCTGGCGACCTGCGTGACCGTGCCAGCCTTCAAACCGCTGACAGAGGTGATGCCGACGTCCACCAAGCCATACAAGGTAACGCCAGGTGCGGGCACTTGCGCTTGTGCCAAACCGGCACAGCACAGCGCACTGGCCAGCGCCACATGACGAAGACCCAACACAGAAGCCCTTGGTGAAAATTGTTTGTTCATGATGTTTAAAAAGTAAAGGAACGCCTGGATACAAAAAAGAACGACCGTTTCAATTTTGTCGAGACTCAGGCCGAGCCACAAGCCACCCAAGTCAAACAATGCACCTAATTAGTGATTTTCACCACAAGGGTTTTCCCTGTATTGGTGCGCATCTTCACCACTCACGCAAGGCCAAACCTTGCCAACATTCTTAACGCTGAGTTCACAGCCCTGCCCGGTCGCGCCCTCGGGTTATCCCCAATGGCAAATATGTCGCGACAACGCCACAAAAACTGCGTAAAAGGCATGCAAATTGCATTCACTGTGGCCTGATGGCACTTTTTGAGTGTCTTCATGGTGAAATAAATCCTGTGATGATTTATTCATCGCCTCAAAACATGCTGTCAAAAGCGTTTTGTTCTTTAACTTTAGGAGTTTTCATGAAAAAAAGTCTGATTGCCTTGGCAGTACTGGCTGCTTCCGGTGCATCTTTTGCTCAATCCGTCACGCTGTACGGTCTCGCTGACATCTGGTTTGGTAGTGTCAAGGCTACCGACGGTGTGACCGGCACCAGCCTGTCACAAACCAAGCTTGACAGCGGTGGTGTCAATGGTTCACGCTGGGGCGTGAAGGGTTCTGAAGACCTGGGCGGCGGTCTGAAAGCCAACTTCAAGTTTGAACAAGGTTTTAAGCTTGACGATGGTTCAGCAGCTGCTGGTCAAGCGTTTTCTCGCGAAGCCTATGTTGGTTTTTCCGGCGGCTTCGGTGAAGTCAAGCTCGGCAAGGTCTGGACCGCGTATGACGACGTGAGTGGCGCCTCCAATGCCGTGTTTGACTCGGCTTTGGCTCCCATGAACAATGTGTTCGCAAGCACGGGTTACGCTGGCAACCCTGGCAACACCATCTATTACGCTACCCCTTCTTTCAGCGGCTTCAGTGGTGCTGTCAGCTACAGCCTGGGTGAGAACAAGACCGCCGTTACCAGCGCTTCGTCCGTCACCAGCGTGAGCCTGAGCTACGGTGCTGGCCCCCTGGCTGCTCAATTCGGCTACCAAGTTGAAGACACTGCTGTCGCCAACGACACCAAATTCACCCGTCTGGGCGGTTCGTATGACTTCGGTGTGGCTACGGCCAAGGCCACATACGGCAAAGTGACCAACGTCGGCAATGTTTCTGGTGCCGACACCACTGAGTACCAAATCGGTGTTGACTTTCCTGTCAGCGCTGCTTTGACCGTGTCTGCCAGCTACGCCAAGTCGGATGACAACGCTAAAGCCGGCGACCAGTCGCGCACAGGTTACGGTGTTGCCGTTTCTTACACCTTGTCCAAGCGCACGTTCGTGTATGGTGGTTACACCGCCAACAAGGGTACCAATGCGGGCTTTGGCGACGACAAGCTGGACATCCTGGCTGTTGGCGTACAACACCGCTTCTAATCTAAGGCTGGCGCAAGTCAGCTAAAGGTTTAGATCCCAAAGCCCCGCCTGGGAAACCAGGCGGGGCTTTTTTTATCCTGATTTTATTGTTGCCGAATCACAACAGATGCACCAAGCTGGGTCAGTTTCTTGGGCCGGGAAAGAGCAAACCGGCCGTGCATCTGTTTTAATACACACAACTTCCTTAAACAGGAGGTTGGCTCTGGGTTCTGAAATAAGTTGGTTTCAGCGCCCCATGTTTAACCTTGGAGAAATTTGAAATGAAAAAATCCCTGATTGCTTTGGCCGTTCTGGCTGCTTCCGGCGCCGCTATGGCCCAGTCTTCTGTGACCCTTTACGGTATTGCAGACATCTGGTTTGGTTCCGTCAAGAATGAAAACAATGCAGCGTCTGTAGCTGCACTTTCTGGCGCTGGCTCCATTTCGCAGACCCTGCTTAACAGCGGCGGCGTGAACGGTTCACGCTGGGGCCTGAAGGGTTCTGAGGACCTGGGTGGCGGCTTGAAGGCCAACTTTGACTACCAAGCCGGCATCTCTTTGGATACCGGTGCGGGTACCAGCGCTACTGCAACTGCATTTTCTCGTCAATCATGGGTTGGTTTCTCGGGTGGTTTCGGTGCTGTTCGTCTTGGTCGCACCACCACACCGTTTGATGATGTGAGCGGTTCTTCTGACGCCATATTTGATTCGGCTCTGGCTCCCATGAATAGTGTGTTCAAGAGTGTCGGTTACTCTGCTCGCCAAAGCAACATGATCTACTACCAAGCTCCCTCCATGGGCGGCTTCAGCGGCGCTTTGAGCTACGGTTTGGGTGAAGACAAGACGGCTACCACTGGCGCAACGTCCACCACCAGCATGAACCTGACCTACGGCGCAGGCCCATTGGCAGTTCAGTTTGCTTACCAAGTCGAAGACATCATCAACCCAACCGCTGCCTCCAGCGACAAGAAATTCACCCGTTTGGGTGGTTCTTATGACCTCGGCGTTGCCGTGGCCAAGCTGTCTTACGGCAAGCTTAACAACGTTGGTAATTTGACTGATGCTGATGCAACAGAATACCAAATCGGCGTTGATTACAAAGCGTCTCCTGCTTTGGTTCTGTCGGCTTCTTATGCCCGTTCCAGCGACAACGCCACAGCGGGTAATGCCGTCCGTAAGGGCTTTGGTCTGGGCGCTTCTTACACCTTGTCCAAGCGTACATTCCTGTACGGCGGCTTCGAATCTGATACCGCAAATGGTGCAGTTGGTGTCGCCAAGCCTGGTGCTGGTGATTCCAAGCACAGCGTCTTCGCTGTTGGCGTGCAACACCGTTTCTAATCTGACGCTGACGCAAGTCAGCTGATGGTTAAAACCTTAAAAACCCCGCCCGGGCAACCCGGCGGGGTTTTTTAATTCCGGGCATTGACTTTCCACCAACAGGGATTTTCACCATGATGACCATGCATAACCCCCTATCTCGGTGAAGTCTTGCGCGCGTATTTTCCTGTTGAGATGTCAGCGACAGAAGTCGCATGGCGCATTGGCGTATCGCGCCAGACTTTTTAGAAGCGGCTCAATGGCAACACTGGCGTCAGTGCAGAAATGGCGTGTCGGCTGGCTGCTGCGCTACAACACTGGCGGCCATCAAGGCTGCGAAGACTGGCAAGCTAACGGAAGTATCTCTTGACGATTTTTGAGCGCTAGCATGCCGCATTTCTGATGGCATCCGTTTTGGTCGCCGCCGATGGCGTGCTCATCGACTCTGTTGTGTTGATCTGGTTTGCCCGCGGAAACGACAAGCATTTTTCGGCCATCAAGGGTCTCAAGCTGCAGGTTTTCAGGGTGTGAGTTGTTGGCGAGGGTGCCGCTGCCACGGGGTGCTGCAGCCACATTAAACAGCCATCCCGACCAGATGGCGAAAATGCTGCTTGAGCGTTCTGCGGCTGTGACCGCAGCATAAAACCAATAATGCACCCAATGACACACATTCCTCAAGGCGGCTTTGTGGGAGGCCCGCCCTCGGGCCGAAGGATGTTCGAGGGCCTTCGCGGCGAAGGCGCCGCTCCTACAGGTCTGCCACCGCTAAAAGCTGTTCGCTGCCAAAAAACTGACGAAGCGTGCAATGACGCTGTTCGTTCGTT
Source organism: Rhodoferax sp. (assembly GCA_029946045.1). Taxonomy (GTDB): domain Bacteria; phylum Pseudomonadota; class Gammaproteobacteria; order Burkholderiales; family Burkholderiaceae_C; genus Rhodoferax. Next base: position 7,589 of record JAQSDS010000419.1, on the reverse strand, counting down.
AAGTCGTCGTCACTGGGTGCTCAATAAGCCGGCCAATGTCGAGCCAGCGGCGGCGCAGCCGAAACCAGACCTTCGTCACCTTGACCAGAGTGAATCCGTGTATGCTTTCAACTATGAGTAGCATCACTTTAGACGCCCACAAGTTTGTTCGCAAACTACAGGAAGCTGGCTTCGATGAAAAGCAGGCTGAAGGGCTGACTGAAGCGATGCGCTCAGCCATTGATGACTCTGAACTGGCCACACGCCGCGACCTGCGTGAGTTTGAACTCAGATTGGAACCGCGGTTTGAAGCCATCAAAGGCGACATGGCCGTCCTGAAATGGATGATGGGCGCCCTGATTGCCATCGCCGCAGCCAATTTCGCCAAGCAGTTCTGACTGTTTAAATAAAAGGGGCCAAACTTGGGTTGGAGCTTGGCAAGTTCGCACGGGGGGGCATTCGCGGCGAGGGCGCCGCTCCCACGGGGGCAGTCGCTGCCACATTACACAGCCATCCCGACCAGATGGCGAAAATGCTGCTTGAGCGTGTTTCGGCTGTGACCGCAGCATAAAACCAATAATGCACCCAATAACACCCATTCCACAAGGCGGCTTTGTGGGAGGCCCGCCCTCGGGCCGAAGGATGTTCGGGGGCATTCGCGGCGAGGGCGCCGCTCCTACAGGTCTTCCGCTGCCATATCGTTCGTTAGGTTGGCGTCACCGGGTGCTCAATGAAGCGGCCAATGTCGGGCCAGCGGCGGTGCAAAAAGAGCCAGGCCAGCAGGCCCACCGACAGCATGGCCAGGGACGTGGCCGCCAGGCCCAGGGTGGAATGCATCACCAGCGGGGCAATCACACCCGCCACCACGCCGTTGGCGCTGGCGCCAATGAAGGCCTGCAAGCTCGACGCCATGCCACGCCGGTCGGGGTGCAGGTCCAATACCAGCAGCGTAATGACCGGTACCATCATGGCCCAGCCAAAGGCAAACAAGGCGATCGGCAACATGGCCCACGACACATGTGCCTTGAACAGCGCGTTGGCCAACAGGTTGACCAGCGCCATGCCGAGCATGATTGAAAACCCGTATTTGATTTGCTGTTTGGGAGCGAGCCGGCCCGCCATGCGGCCGCTGACAAATGCACCACTCATGATGCCACCGATGGTGAGCACAAAAAACCAGAAGAACTGCGTTGGGACCAGTGCCAGGTGTTCACCCAAAAACACGGGCGCTGACAACACATACAGAAACATGCCGTTAAACGGCACGCCGCTGGCAAACGCCAGCAGCACAAAGCGCGGGTCCAGCCCCAGTTTCCAGTAACCCTGCAACAGGTTGCTGACCTTGAGCGGCTGGCGCTGCGTGATGTGCAAGGTTTCAGGCAGCAGTTTGTAGTTGGCGGTCCACAGTACCACCCCCACCCCAGCCAGGAACCAGAACACGCTGTGCCAGCCCAGTAGCGCAAACAGCACGCCGCCGATCATGGGGGCGATGGCCGGGGCCACGCCAAAGTAGATGGTGATCTGGCTCATGACCCGCTGCGCCTGCGCCGGGGGAAACATGTCGCGCACCACGGCGCGCGACACCACAATGCCGGCCCCGGTGGTCAGGCCCTGCACCGCCCTAAAAAACACCAGTTGGCCAATGCTTTGCGACAGCGCACAGCCGACCGAGGCCAACGTGAAAGCCGCCAGCCCCCACAGCACCACCGGCCTGCGCCCAACGCTGTCAGACAGAGCACCATGAAACAGGCTCATGAAGGCAAAGCCAAACAGGTAGGCCGACAGTGTTTGCTGCATTTGCAGCGGCGTGGCATGCAGCGAACTGGCAATGCCGGCAAACGCCGGAATGTAGGTGTCGATGGAAAACGGCCCGAGCATGCCGAGCGTGGCCAGCAATACGGCCAGCGCCCAGCGCGGCGCCAGCCACAGCTGCTTTGCGTCAGGGTTCAAGCGCAGCCTTATTGATTAACGCGGCACACCCAGCAGGGTTACCAGCACAATCAGCACGCCCAGGCCCAGGTTGATCAGCACCCAGAGCCGAATTTGCGCCAGCGCTGCGGCGCCCGCCGGCCAGTCTGCGGCCTGCGTCGCCCGGCTCAGTCGCTTGTAAAGTGAAAAGCGAATGTGACCAAAGATAAGCATCATCACCATGCCCAGCGTGGCCATGATGGTCCATTCCAAAGGCATGTTGAAACGTGTCCCAGCCTGCACCAGCTGTTTGGCCACGTTGCCAATCATCCACACCCCGGTGACCAGCGTGACGGCAATGGCTGCCAGCACAGCGCTGAAAAACCGGCCGAGTACCGCGTGCATCAGCCGCACCCGTACAGCCGGATCAAACAACCCCAGGGATGGGCGCAGAAAGAAATGGGCAAACACCATGCCGCCAACCCAGACGATGATGGCCAGCAAATGGAGGGTTTTAAGGGAGGCGTAAAGCATGTTCAGCGTTTGTTCGTGAAAGATAAGTGCCAGAGTGTGCCTGATTTGCCAAATTATTTCCGGATGACAAACTGGTCGTGGACCCGACTGGCCAAGGGCCGGTCGGTTGGCGACCAAACCGGCTGCGGCTCGGTGTGTATTGCCCAGACCCTGGGCACCTGGTCAATGGCCACAAAGTAGCCGTGCAGCGCACCATCCGCACTGATATGAAAGCGCAAAAAACCCTTGAAGTCCTGCACCGCTAGCGCAGAAAAGCCGTTGGTGGTCAGGAACCCGAGGCGCGACATCAGCGTCAGATAGCAGCCAAAAATCAGGGTACCCAGCAGCGCTCCGCCTGCCAACAGGCCCGCCAGCCAAACCGCTGCACTGCCCGCCTCGCTCACGGGCGCAGCCGAGGCCAACAGCACACGCACCGCCCAGCCCACGCCCGCCATGGCCGCCACATGGCACAGCGCATGCGCCAGACCGGTACCGAGCGCCAACACCGTACCGCTCCAGGCTGGCCATTTGGCTGAGGCTTCAAGCCTGGACTCCCAGCCCAGAGGCAGGCACAGAGCGGCAAACAGCAGAGCACTCCAGAACAGGCCAAACGGCAACGGTTGCAAGCCAAAGCCCACCAGATACATGCCCGCCAGCACCGCAGCAAACCAGCGGTTGCCCTGCCAGAAACCGCCACCGGAGCCAAACAAGGCACCGATGTTGCCCAGCGCCAGCCTGCGGCTTTGCGCGACAGGCGGGTAGTCGGAGCCACTTAGCTTGCTGAACGGCCGGCTTTGTGCGGGCGCAGCCCCATCGTCCAGGCCCACTTGCACAATACGGGCGGCGCTGGCCGGAATGGCCGCCGCGTTGGTCACGTTGCGCACCACCACGGGCGCGGTGGTGAGGCGGGTGTGCGTGGGGTGGGCAAATGCGCCACCGGTACCGCAGGTTACCAACTGCCCGTCTTGCTCGGACGTCCAACGCATGTAATGGTGCAGGTCGCCCGCCAGGCGCAGTGCAATGCGCGACTGCAACAGGCCTTCAAGCAACTGGTAGCGTTTGGCGCCCCCCGGGTGCACCCCAGCTGCCACCGGCGTCGTCCAGATCGGCAACGGGTACAGCAAAATGACGCGATCCTCAGGCAGGATGCGCTGTGTGGCGGGCTGGCCATTCACCTCGGTGGCCAGCCCATGCGCCGAAGCCAGGGCTTTGAATTGCTCAAACTGATCATGGTCGATGTCGTCGGTCATGGCAAAGTCCAGGCCCAACAGCCACCAGCCGCAGGGCAGACGCACGCACACATAAGACTGGCGCTGGGGAATCTCGGCCGCCAACAAGGGCCGTGAATTTTTGCTACGCAAAAAATAGCGCCCGAAGGTCGAGGCCGAGTCCATCCAGTCATGGTTTTGCGGCAGCGCTGCCAGGGTGAATGGCTGGCCACGCACCAGGGCTGTGCCGGCCTCGTTATAGCTGGCCTCGTCGGGCAGGGCGGCTTCAAAGAGTTCGGTAAAGCGGTAACGGTAGTCAAGCGTGCTGGCACTGGGGTAAGCCAGGTCACCGCCCAACACCAGCAATTCGCCGCGCGGCAGAACTTGCCCGTCAGCGCCCTCCACTTGATCGGCCAGTGCGGTAAGGGCCACGGCATAGGTGGCATTGCCGCCGTCACCGGTATCAGCAAGGAAGTCGAACCAGAAGTCACCCGCGTCTGGTGGGCGCTGGCTGCGGTCGATGACCGTCAGGGGCAGCGGAAAACTCTCGCGCTCGTCGCGGTTTCTGAACTGGTTGAGCGACGACAACACGTCGCGTGCAGCCAGCAACAAGACCGCCGGGTGGTACCAGCAAACCGCGTGGCGGTCATGGGGCTTGACGCTGCGACCAAAGCGGAAATCAGTCATAACGGGGCCAGACATGGCGCAACTCGGAAATGAAATGAGCGCCCAAAGGGGCTTTTAGATGCACAGGAATCACAAAATTAACTCCCTAACCCTTGAAAGTTCTTCAAACGGCCTTATCATTAGCACTCGAAAGAGATGAGTGCTAACAATGGTGTTCGCGCTCGCTCTGACAGTTACAAGTCACCAGAATCCCTATTGTGGTGGCTTTTTTGTTAACCCCTGTTTCAAACTTTATAGGAGTCCCCATGAAACTTCGTCCCCTGCACGACCGCGTGATTGTCAAACGCGTAGAAAACGAAACCCGCACTGCTTCTGGCATTGTCATTCCTGACAGCGCTGCTGAAAAGCCTGATCAAGGCGAAGTGCTGGCCGTTGGCCCAGGCAAAAAGAACGACAAGGGCGAAATCAGCCCCATGGCAGTCAAAGTTGGCGACCGCGTGTTGTTTGGCAAGTACAGCGGCCAGACCGTCAAGGTCGATGGCGACGAACTCCTCGTGATGAAAGAGGATGATTTGTTTGCGGTCGTCGAGAAATAAAGCTACTGCGCGAGCGCCATGCGTCGTTGGGCGGTGCTCGGAATCCTCACGTACAGAAGTACGTTCCGGTTCCTGTGATCCGTCCGCCTAGCCTGACGCACGCTCGCTACGCTTTCTTTCACCACAACAAATCACTTTTAATTTTTGAATTTATTGGAGTCATAACATGGCAGCAAAAGACGTAATTTTTGGCGGCGAAGCCCGCGCTCGTATGGTTGAAGGCGTGAACATTTTGGCCAATGCGGTCAAGGTCACGCTGGGCCCCAAAGGTCGTAACGTGGTTCTGGAGCGCTCTTTCGGCGCCCCTACCGTGACCAAGGACGGTGTGTCCGTGGCCAAGGAAATCGAACTCAAGGACAAACTGCAGAACATGGGCGCACAGATGGTCAAGGAAGTCGCTTCCAAAACCTCTGACATCGCTGGCGACGGCACCACCACCGCCACCGTGTTGGCACAAGCCATCGTGCGCGAAGGCATGAAATATGTGGCCGCCGGCATGAACCCGATGGACCTGAAGCGCGGCATCGACAAGGCTGTGACCGTGTTGATCGGCGAGCTGAAGAAAGCCTCCAAGGCCACCACCACTTCCAAGGAAATCGCTCAAGTGGGCTCCATTTCTGCCAACTCTGACGAAACCATTGGCAAGATCATTGCTGATGCGATGGACAAAGTGGGCAAAGAAGGCGTGATCACTGTGGAAGACGGCAAGTCTTTGGACAGCGAACTCGAAGTTGTTGAAGGTATGCAGTTTGACCGTGGCTACCTGTCGCCCTACTTCATCAACAGCCCTGAGAAACAATCGGCGCTGCTGGAAAACCCCTTCGTGTTGTTGTACGACAAGAAGATCAGCAACATCCGTGACCTGCTGCCCACGCTGGAACAAGTTGCCAAGTCGGGCCGTCCGCTGCTGATCATTGCTGAAGATGTCGAGGGCGAAGCCCTGGCAACTTTGGTGGTGAACACCATCCGTGGCATCCTGAAGGTGGTGGCTGTCAAAGCCCCAGGCTTTGGCGACCGTCGCAAGGCCATGCTGGAAGACATCGCCATCCTGACCGGTGGCAAGGTCATTGCCGAAGAAGTTGGCCTGACACTTGAAAAAGTGACTCTGGCTGACCTGGGTTCGGCCAAGCGCATTGAAGTGAGCAAGGAAAACACCATCATCATCGACGGTGCTGGCCCGGCTGCTGACATCGAAGCCCGCGTGAAACAAGTGCGCGTGCAAATCGAAGAAGCCACTTCTGACTACGACCGTGAAAAGCTGCAAGAGCGCGTGGCCAAGTTGGCTGGCGGTGTGGCCGTGATCAAGGTGGGCGCTGCCACCGAAGTCGAGATGAAAGAAAAGAAAGCCCGCGTTGAAGACGCCCTGCACGCGACCCGCGCTGCTGTGGAAGAAGGCATTGTGGCTGGTGGCGGCGTGGCTCTGCTGCGCGCCAAGCAAACCGCTGGTGTCATCAAGGGCGACAACGCTGACCAGGACCACGGCATTGCCTTGGTACTGAAAGCCATCGAAGCGCCGCTGCGCGAAATCGTTTACAACGCAGGCGGCGAAGCCTCTGTGGTGGTGAACGCTGTCATGGCCGGCAAGGGCAACTACGGCTTCAACGCTGCCAACGACACCTATGGCGACATGATCGAAATGGGTATCCTGGACCCCACCAAAGTGACTCGCACCGCTCTGCAAAACGCAGCGTCTGTGGCCTCCTTGATGTTGACCACCGAGTGCATGGTGGCTGAGTCGCCAAAAGACGACGCAGCTGGCGGCGGCATGGGTGGCGGCGACATGGGTGGCATGGGCGGCATGGGTGGCATGGGCATGTAAAAAAACTGGGGGCGGGTCGCGATTTCGCGTAAGCGATACCCGGCCTCTCACCCGAAGTTTTCAAAACCCCGCACGGCGCAAGCCCTGCGGGGTTTTTTACGTTTGTGTTGGCCAGCAGACAGACCAAGCACGTCGCAAATCAGAGAATTGCAAACACATACCGGCACTGTAGTGGTTCAAAACTAGCGTTCCGCAGGTCGATATGAATCGCGTTTGTTTTAAACGTACTGGGACGCAAGTCCAAGGAGCAATCTATGAAAAATGAATTCCGTCTGGCCCTTTTGTGTTTGGCAATTTCGTCAGCACCCGCCTTTGCTCAAAATTCTGTCCCTCCTTGCGGACCAGCAAATTTTGACCAGAGCAGCAATGTCTTTACCGCTGTCAATCCGGCACCTGAAAGCGTGAACCAGCAATGCCTGCTCACCGTCTACCCTAGGGGAACGGTGTCCGATCAGACCCGGCAATACCCTGCTTTCTACCCCACCGAGGGTAGCTACATCATTGAGCTCAGCGGTGGTGGTGGCGGCGGCGGCGGCGGTGCGACCAAAGACCAGGGTGGTGGCGGTGGCGGTGCGGGTGCAGCCCCCTCGCGCAGCACGGTTTACTTGAATCCCGGTGTTTACAAACTGACCATCGGCACGGGTGGTGAGGGCGGCAATGCCAACGGCGGACGTACAGAGGCGGGTAACCCAACCAGCCTGACCAACGCAAGTAACGGCGCACTCATTGCCGGCTTCCCCGGTGCCGATGTCTGGAGCCAACGCTCCCGCGCGGCCACGGATGGCAGCGGCGGTGTGGCGACGCTTGGCGGTAGCAGCGGTGGCAGTGGCGGTGACAAAGTGAGCGCCAACGGTGTCAAGACCGAAAATTCCGCCCAAGCGGGTGGTGCCTCACAAACAGCGGGCTATTCAGGCACTGCCGGACAAGCTGGCAATGAAA
>JAQSDS010000418.1 GCA_029946045.1 Rhodoferax sp. | reverse complement strand
TCAGTCAGCCCGACCAAGCAGTTCTACCACTGCTTCGGCTGCGGCAAAACCGGCAACGCCATCGGTTTTCTGATGGAGCACGCAGGCATGAGCTTTGTCGAGGCGGTGCAGGACCTGGCCCAGCAATTTGGCATGAAAGTGCCCGAGGACGACGCCAGTCCGCAAGACCGGGCGCGTGCTGCCGAGCAACGGCAAAAACAAAGCACGCTGAATGAGGTTCTGGAAAAAGCCTGTCAGGCTTACCAAAAACAACTCAAGGGGTCCGAGCGCGCGGTGGCCTATTTCAAGGGCCGGGGGCTCTCCGGGCGAATTGCCAAGCAGTTTGGGCTCGGCTACGCGCCCGAGGGCTGGCGCAGTCTGGCCAGCGTCTTTCCCAATTACGACGACCCGCTGCTGGTGGAAAGCGGGCTGGTTATCCTGAACGAGGAAGAAGGCCAGGAGGCCAAACGCTACGACCGCTTTCGCGACCGGGTGATGTTCCCGATCCGCAACATCAAGGGTGAGTACATCGGCTTTGGCGGGCGCGTGCTGGGCGACGACAAGCCCAAGTACCTCAACTCGCCCGAGACGCCGGTGTTCAGCAAGGGGCGCGAACTCTACGGCTTGTTCGAGGCGCGCAATGCCCTGCGCGAGCTTGGTTTTGCCCTGGTGACCGAAGGCTACATGGACGTGGTGGCCTTAGCGCAGCTGGGCTTTCCCAATGCGGTGGCCACACTGGGCACGGCCTGCACACCCGAGCATGTGCACAAGCTGTTTCGCTTCACCGATGCGGTGGTGTTCAGCTTTGACGGCGACAGTGCGGGCCGACGCGCGGCGCGCAAGGCACTCGATGCCGCGCTGCCGCTGGCCACCGACGTGCGCTCGGTCAAGTTCTTGTTTTTGCCGCCCGAACACGACCCTGACAGTTTCATCAGGGAACACGGTAAAGACGCCTTTGCCCGCTATGTGAGCGAGGCCGTGCCCTTAAGCCGTTTTTTGATTGATGCCGCGCGCGACGGTTGCGACCTGAACAGCGCCGAGGGCCGCGCGCATCTGGCCAGCAACGCCAAACCCTTGTGGGAACAATTGCCCGCTGGTGCGCTCAAGCAACAACTGCTGGCCGAGATCGCCGACCTGGTGCAGCTCAGCCCACGCGAACTCACTGACATCTGGCACCCAGCCCCGGCCAAAGCGAAACGCGAAAGGTCTGAACGCTACGGCAACGACGGCGCTGCCCGCACCGATTACCAGGAATACAGCCCCAGAAACTACAAAAAGAAAGCGCCAACGCGCACCAGCAGCAGCCGCCTGCCCGCCAGCCGGGCCGACCATGCGGCGCGCATCCTGCTCGACAACATGGCCGCGTTGGAGTCGCTGTCGGCCGAAGACCACAGCTTGCTGTGCGGCCTGCCAGCGCCCCATGGCCCGCTGTTTGCCTGGCTCGAGAGCCAGCTCCATGAGCACGGCCCGATCCCCTGGGTCGCCTTGCGCGCGGGCCTGCAAGGGCATGAGAGTGAAGACTTTGCGCTCAAGCTCATGGCCGGCTTCGAGCTGGGTGCCGACAGCGATGCCGCCGAAGAGCTCAACGAACTGCGCCATCTGATCAACCGCATGCTGATCGAGCAGCTCAAAGCCGAAGAAACCCTGGCTATTGAAGCCGCCAAGGTCGACCCCGGTGCCCTGCAGCGTTACCGCGAATTACAAGCGCGCCGGATGCTGCTGGAGTCTGCCACCTGAATCCGCAGTTCAAGTCAGGTTACTGCCGAAAGGTATAATCCGACGTTTTCTGACAAGCGCGACAGCAGCACCTCCGGGCCCGGCCAATTGATGACACACTTTTCATCCAGCCAACCTACCGCAAGGACTGCACACCAAATGTTCGCCCACACCTCTTGTCTGACCTGGTTGATTCCTTGTCCTGCCCAACGCTGGCTGCCAATGCGTTAGTTCATACTGATATTACTGTTTTGAGGTGTCAAGATGCCCGCTACCAAGCCCCAGAAATCTGCTGTTCCCGCAGCAAAGCCCAGCGTTGCCAAGACTGCCGCCACCTCTCCCAAATCGAAAGCTGTACCCGTGACCGCCTCCAAGACCAAAGCCAAAGCCCTTCCAGAAGACCAGAAAAAAGTGATCGAAGCGCCAGCGCCTGCCGAAAAGAAAAAAGCCGCAAAGGCCGGCAAGGCCGCCGATGCCGCCAGCCCAGTCAAGGTGGCTGCCAAGCGCGGGCCCAAAGCCAAGGCAGCCAAACCGGGCAAAGCGGGCGAGGACCATGACATTGACATGAGCGACATCGAAGAAGACCTGGTCGGTGAGCCCGAGGTGGCCGAAGTGGCCGAAGCATCGACCGAAAAGGTCAAGCCCCTGCGCATGAAAATCAGCAAGGCCAAAGAACGCGCCCTGATGAAAGAGTTCGGCCTGGACGAGACCGTGCTGTCCGAAGAAGACCTGGCCAAACGCCGCCTGCGCCTCAAAGCCCTGATCAAGCTCGGCAAAACCCGCGGTTACCTGACGCACGGCGAGATTTCAGACCACCTGCCCGACAAGCTGGTCGATGCCGAGACGCTTGAAGTGGTGATCTCGATGCTCAACGACATGGGCGTGGCAGTGTACGAACACACGCCCGATGCCGAGACCCTGCTGCTCAACCAGAACGGTCCGACCGCGGCCACCGAAGAAGAAGCTGAGGAAGAGGCTGAAGCCGCCCTGAGCACGGTGGACAGCGAGTTTGGCCGCACCACCGACCCGGTGCGCATGTACATGCGCGAAATGGGAACCGTCGAGCTGCTCACGCGTGAGGGCGAAATTGAGATCGCCAAGCGCATTGAAGGCGGCCTGATGGCCATGATGGAGGCCATCTCGGCCTCACCCGCCAGCATTGTTGAAATTCTGCAGCTGGGCGAAGACATCCGCAGCGACAAGGTGGTGATCACCACCATTGTGGACGGCTTCACCAACCCCAACGAGGCCGACGACTATGTGGCCGAAGAAGACTTTGACGAATTTGACGCAGACGATGACGATGACGGCAATGGTGGCTCGAAAGCGCTGACCAAGAAGCTCGAAGAGCTTAAAAAAGAGGCCATGACACGCTTTGACCGCCTGCGTGAATACCACGAACTGATTTTAAAAACCTACGACAAGGAAGGCTACGGCACCCCCGCCTACCTCAAGACGCAGCGCCTGCTGTCTGACGAGTTGATGTCGATCCGCTTCACCGCCAAAACCATCGAAAAACTTTGCGACATGGTGCGTGGCCAAGTGGATGAAGTGCGCAAAAAAGAGCGTGAGTTGCGCCGCATCATCGTCGACAAATGCGGCTATCCGCAAGAACATTTCATTGCTGAATTCAGCGGCCGTGACAAGCACCATCACAAGGTTGCCAGCCATTTGCTGGACCTGAAATGGATCGAAAAACACGCCGCCGCAGGCAAGCCCTGGAGCGCGGTGATGGGCCGCAATATTCCGCCGGTACAGGAACTGCAGCAGCGCCTGATCGACATGCAAACCAGGGTGGTGGTGCCGCTGGACCAGCTCAAGGACATCAACAAGCGCATGAACGAAGGCGAATACGCTTCGCGCGCAGCCAAAAAGGAAATGATCGAGGCCAACTTGCGCTTGGTCATTTCCATTGCCAAGAAATACACCAACCGTGGCCTGCAGTTCCTCGACCTCATTCAAGAGGGCAACATCGGCCTGATGAAGGCGGTGGACAAGTTCGAATACCGGCGCGGCTACAAGTTCTCAACCTACGCCACCTGGTGGATCCGCCAGGCCATCACGCGCAGTATTGCCGACCAGGCGCGCACCATCCGGATTCCGGTGCACATGATCGAAACCATCAACAAGATGAACCGCATCAGCCGCCAGCACCTGCAGGAGTTTGGTTTTGAGCCTGATGCGTCGGTGCTGGCCGAGCGCATGGAGATTCCTGAGGACAAGATCCGCAAGATCATGAAAATTGCCAAGGAGCCGATCTCCATGGAAACGCCAATTGGCGACGACGACGACAGCCACCTGGGCGACTTCATCGAGGACGGTGCCAACACCGCCCCCATGGAAGCCGCCATGCAGGCCGGCCTGCGCGATGTGGTGAAAGATATTCTGGACAGCCTGACGCCGCGCGAAGCCAAGGTGCTGCGCATGCGTTTTGGTATCGAGATGACGAACGACCACACCCTGGAAGAGGTGGGCAAGCAGTTTGACGTGACACGTGAGCGCATTCGCCAGATCGAAGCCAAAGCGCTGCGCAAGCTCAAGCACCCCAGCCGCTCCGACAAATTGCGCAGTTTTACTGACAACCTGTAAGCTGCCAGGGGGCTGCATGACACCCGTTCGCGTCAATCGCCGGGGCATGCTGCTGGCGGCCGGCACTGGCGCAACGGTCACCGGGTTGGCTTACTTGTGGCAGGAAAAATATGTCGGTGATGACCTGCAGGGTTCGCCCTTGGCCGTCGATCTGACCGAGCTTGCGGTTGGCAAATTGCTAGCCCTGGACTGGCAGGACAAGCCAGTCTGGATACTGCGCCGCTCGCCCACCGCGTTGGCGGGGCTGGAGGCCCATGAAGCCCGACTGACCGACCCCCGTTCCGAAAAATCGGTGCAGCCCGCCACTTGCCGCAACCGACATCGCTCCATCAAACCAGAAATTTTTGTCGCTGTGGGGCTGTGCACACACCTCGGATGCGTGCCCCAGTTGTGGGGATCAGACGGTTTCACCTGCCCCTGCCATGCCTCGCACTATGACTTGGCCGGACGTGTTTTCAAAGCAGGCCCGGCACCGGCCAACCTGGTCATTCCGGCGTACCACTTTGAGTCAGAAACCCGTTTGGTGCTGGGTTCTAGCGCCTGAAGTCATCTTTTGCATCAGCCTGGCAAGCAGGTCGTGTTGCACTTGCAGCGTGTCATTTTTTACCCTTTCCAATTCACCAGTCATACAATAAATAAAAACTTCATACTTTTTTGATCGGCGTTTCATCATGCACATGGCAGATGCACTGCTCTCGCCCGCCGTTGGCGCTACTTTTTGGCTTGCCTCTGGTGCCACCTTGGCTTGGAGCGCGCGCCAGGTGCGCAAGGATAAGCGAGAGTATCTGGTGCCGCTGATGGGTATTTTGGGGGCATTTGTGTTTGCCGCGATGATGGTCAATTTCACCATTCCAGGGACGGGTTCGAGCGGCCACCTGGGCGGCGGGCTGCTGCTGTCGATCTTGCTCGGACCAAGTGCCGCCTTCATTGTGATGGCTTCGGTGCTGACGGTGCAGGCGCTATTTTTCGCCGATGGCGGCATTCTGGCGCTGGGTACCAATATCTTTAACCTGGGGTTCTGTACCTGCTTTGTGGCTTACCCTCTGATTTACCGACCGCTGTTGGCGCGCGCTGGTGCCACACCCTCCAGGCGCCGCGCGAGCCTCATGGCCGTGTTGGCGGCCGTCATCGGCTTGCAGTTGGGCGCACTCGGGGTGGTGGCGCAAACGCAACTCTCGGGCATCAGCAGCCTGCCGCTGAGCACGTTTTTGTGGCTGATGCAACCGATGCATTTGGCCATTGGGGTGGTTGAGGGCTTGGTCACGGCGGCCTTGATCGTATTTGTGCGGCAGTCCCGTCCTGATTTGCTGATGCTGTCATCGGAGGCATCTCAAGCGGCCGCTGCGCGCCGCGTTTTTCCCAGACGTTTGATCGCCACGTTGGGCGTGGTGGCTTTGGCAACATCCGGCGGGTTGTCATGGTTTGCATCGAGCCAGCCCGATGGCCTGGAATGGTCGATCGCCCGTACCACAGGGCACGCCGGGCTGGCGTCGCCCCACTCCAAGCTCCATGCCAAACTGTCAGAGCTTCAAAATAGCTTGTCGCTGTTTGTTGACTATAAGCTCAAGCTGACTTCCACGCCTGCGGCAGCAGCGGTGGTGCCGGCAACAGGTCAGGTTACCCCGCAAGAAGCCTGGCCAGCAGGAGATGCCAGCACCTCGCTGGCGGGCCTGATCGGCGGCGTGGTCACCTTCACCCTGGTGTTGGCGCTGGGCTATGTGCTAAGGCGCAAAGAAGGTTCAGCGGCGTGAGTCGCATCCACGCCGCGCTGCAAGACTTTGACGCGCTTGATGCGCTGGCGGCGCAGCCCACGGCGCTGTCCCGGCTCGATCCACGCGCCAAGATTCTGGCCACGCTGGGCTTCATCTTCACCGTCGTGTCATTTGACCGCTACACGGTAGCCGCCTTGTTGCCGTTTGCTTTTTTCCCTTTGCTCATGGCCGCGTGGGGTGATATTTCACTGCGCATCATTGGCCGCACCGTCTTGCTAGCCTCGCCCTTTGCCGTCATGGTCGGCATGTTTAACCCTTGGCTCGATCAGCGGCCGTTGCTGACGCTGCTGGGTTACCCCATTGATGGGGGTTGGGTCTCTTTTGCGTCGATTCTGATTCGCTTTGGTCTGACGGTAGCCGCTGGGCTGGTGCTGGTGGCGAGTACCGGTTTACCCCAAATTTGTGCTGGCTTGGAACGCTTGGGGGTGCCGCAGGTATTCACGACACAGTTGTTGTTTTTGCATCGCTACGCGCTGGTGCTCGCCCATGAAGCGTCGCGCATGAGCTTGGCACACGAGCTGCGCGCCAATGGCAAGGCCATGCCTTTGTCGGTTTATGGCCACTTGCTCGGGCACCTGCTGCTGCGCGCCCTGCAACGCGCCGAGCGCATCCACCAGGCCATGCTGTCACGCGGTTTTGATGGCCACTTGAGGCACCGGCAAACGTTGCGATGGCAACGCGCCGACATGCTATTTCTGCTTATGTGTAGCCTGGCTTTTGTGCTGGCGCGCCAACTCGATCTGGCGCACCTACTGGGTCAACTGGTGCTGGACTGGCTGCAATGAGCAAGCCCATCGTGGATGTCAGAGGGCTAAGTTATACCTATCCAGACGGACAACAGGCCTTGCGCGGTGTGAGCTTAGCCATCAGCCCTGGTGAGTGGGTGGGCTTGATTGGCAGCAACGGCGCAGGCAAATCAAGCTTGTTGTTGCACCTCAACGGCGTACTCCAAGCCACGGCGGGTGAGCTCCTGATTCATGACCTGCCTGTTATTGAGGCCAACCTGGCCAAGATACGACAGCTGGTGGGCATGGTGTTTCAGGACCCGGAAGACCAGTTGTTCATGCCCACCGTGCAGGACGATGTGGCCTTTGGGCCCTTGAACATGGGTTTGCCCTTGCATGAAGTACAGGCCAGGGTCACGCAGGCTTTGGCGACCGTGGGGGCCAGTCACCTGGCCACACGTGCGCCTTACCGGCTCTCGGGCGGCGAAAAGCGTTTAGTGGCCATTGCTGGCGTGCTGGCCATGTCGCCCTCCATCCTGCTGCTGGACGAACCCAGTGCCGGGCTGGACCCGGCAGCGCGACGGCGTTTGATCCAACTGCTGACCGGCTTTGCGCACACCAGACTCATCGCCACGCATGACCTGGACCTGGTGCTCGACCTGTGCACACGCGTGCTGGTGATGCGCGATGGCGCGATTGAGGCCGATGATTCACCAGAAGTGATCTTTGCCAATGCTGAATTGCTGGCGCGCTGCCATCTGGAATTGCCATTGAGCCTGCAACGGCGGGCATGAATCAAGTTCTGGGTTTGAAATGAATGTGCGTGTGCGGCTGTTCAGTCGACACATGTGTATGCGGCTGGTCGTGCGGATGCGCGTGCTGGGCGTCCACCTCGACCGTCACCACATTGAGCAGGCCGTGGCGCACACCGCGCTCGGCCATCATGGCATCAGAAAAAGCACGCACGGCGACCGTTGAGCCGCGCAGAATCACACTCTCCAGACAGTTATCGTGGTCCAGATGCGCGTGCAGCGTGGCCACCGTCAGATCGTGCTGGTCATGCTGCAAGGCAGTCAAGCGCTCGGCCAGGTCGCGTTCGTGGTGGTTGTAGACATACGACAGGTTGGCCACACAATGCCCCGCCGGCCCCTGGGCTGCACGCGCGGCTTCCAGATGCGAACGAACCAGGTCGCGCACCGCCTCCGAGCGATTCTTGTAGCCGCGCGCAGCAATCAGGCGGTCGAATTCCAGCGCCAGCGCGGTGTCAATGGAAATGGTGATGCGTTCCATGGTTTGCTCCAGGTGAAATCGCAGTATAGGAGGCGTTCAACACTGCTAGCAATTCATCCGAAAGCTGGTTACTTTGCTACTTACCGGCTAATCAGTCCAAGTCTAGCGAGGCTATTTTTCTGCGGGTAAACCCTTGAAATGAGACGAAAAACCTGTGTTTTCAGCCTGGCCTGTTAATTGCAAAGAAGTCACCGATTGGGCTCGGGCAGGGCCTGACGACACGAGGAGACAACATGGGCAACATGAGCGAAATTTTTGAGCTTGGGCGCGATACCTTGCACGGCATTGAAAATCGTCTGGGCATGTCACGACGCGACTACCTGCAGTTTTGCGCCACCCTGGCGGTCACCATGGGCTTGCCCAAGGGAGCGGATGCCCAGGTCGCCAAAGCCATCGAGTCGGCCAAACGGCCGTCGGTGATCTGGCTGCATTTTCAGGAATGCACCGGTTGCTCGGAGTCCTTGTTGCGCGCCGAACACCCGACCCTTGAAAAACTGATTCTGGACGTGATCTCACTCGACTACCACGAGACCCTGATGGCGGCCTCCGGGCATCAAGCCGAGGCCGCACGCAAAGATGCCATGAAAGCCAACAAAGGCAAATATGTGCTGGTGGTCGAAGGCGCGATTCCGGTCAAGGACAACGGCATTTACTGCAAGATTGGCGGCCACACCGCCATTGACTTGGTCAAGGAGTGTGCCGCCGATGCGGCTGCCGTGATTGCCATCGGCTCCTGCGCCTCCTGGGGCGGCATGCCAGCTACCGGGCCCAACCCGACGGGTGCCTCCAGCGTGGCCGATGTGCTGGGCAAGCCGGTGGTGACCATTCCGGGTTGCCCACCCAACCCATACAACTTTCTGGCCACCGTGGTGCACTTCCTGACTTTCGGCAAGTTGCCCGATGTGGATCATCTGGGTCGTCCCAAGTTTGCCTACTCGCGCCTGATTCACGAACACTGCGAGCGCCGCGCGCACTTTGACGCCGGCCGTTTTGCCATGGAATTTGGCGATGCCGGTCATCGCCAGGGTTATTGCCTTTACAAGCTCGGCTGCAAGGGACCTGAAACCTACGCCAATTGCTCCACCCTTGGCTTTGGCGATGCGGGTGAAAACAACTGGCCGGTGGGCTGTGGCCACCCCTGCATTGGCTGCTCTGAAAAAGGCGTGGGCTTTACCAAGCCAATTCATCAGGTGGCCACTGTCATCAACATCGTGCCACCACAGCAGTACCCGCGCATCGTCGAAGAAAGCGGCAGGGGTGCCAGCTTTGCGTCAGCTGCCGCGCTGGCGGCGCTGGCAGGTGCGGCGGCAGGGGCTGCTGTCATGTTGACGCGCAACTTGGGTTTGTCGCACCAAGCCGAAGAAGCCGCGCGCGCCAAGGCAGACGGCAAGACCGAAGAGAAAAGCGGGGCCTGATCATGACCTCCCGTCGTCACTTTCTTAAAGGGGCACTGGTCGGGGGCGCGGCCATCAGCGGCGTCACTCTGGCCCCCGAGGCCTGTGCCCGCGACACCCACACGCGCCCGACTGAAGGCCTGGGCATGCTCTATGACGCCACCTTGTGCATCGGCTGCAAGGCCTGCGTGGCGGCTTGCAAGCAGGCCAACAACAACCCACCCGAGTTCTCCACCGAAGACAAGTTGTGGGACACGCCGCTCGACACCTCAGGCTACACCTTCAACATCATCAAGATGTACCGCAACGGCACCATGCAGACCAAGGACGCCGAGGTCAATGGTTTCTCGTTCATGAAGACCTCGTGCATGCACTGCGCCGACCCGTCCTGCGTGTCGGCCTGCCCGGTATCGGCCATGGTCAAAGACCCGGTGACCGGCATCGTGGCTTACCACCCAGACATTTGCGTGGGTTGCCGCTACTGCGTGGTAGCGTGTCCATTTGGCATTCCCAAATACCAGTATGACTCGCCCACCGGCAAGATCGGCAAGTGCGAACTGTGCCGCCATCGCTACGCAGACGGGCACTACTCGGCCTGCGCCGAGGTCTGCCCGACCGGGGCCACACTATTCGGCAAAACCTCTGATCTGTTGCTGGAGGCCAGGCGCCGCATTGCGCTGGAGCCCGGCAGCGTCACCACTTACCCGCGCGGCAAGCTCAACGGTGTTGATCAAAGCTACGAAGGCAAGGTTGGCAAGTACCTCAATCACGTTTATGGTGAGTTTGAATATGGCGGCACCCAGGTGCTCAAGCTCTCTGCAGTCAGCTTTGAAAAAGTCGGCATGCCCAATTTGCCACCCAGATCGTCAGCCTCCACCTCCGAGACCATCCAGCATTCGCTCTACGGCGGGCTGGTGCTGCCGGTGGTGGCCCTGGGCGTCTTGAGCTTCATCGCCAAAAAGACTGTCCCGGATGACGATGAACCCGCCGATGTCAGCGAGGAGAAAAAATCATGAGCAGCCATCAACATGCAGCACCCGCGCCGGTGGGCGGCAGTCTGCTCAACGCCGTGACGGTTGTCTGTGGCGTGCTCATTGCCATCATGGCCACCATTTTGCTGGTGCGCTTTATTTTTGGCCTGGCCTCTGTCACCAACGTCAACGATGGCTACTCCTGGGGCATCTGGGTGGTGATGGATGTGATGGTGGGCTCGGCGCTGGCTTGTGGCGGCTTCTCGGTAGCCTTGCTGGTCTATATTTTCAACAAAGGAGAGTACCACCCTCTGGTGCGCCCAGCGCTGCTGGCCAGCCTGTTTGGCTACACCCTGGCCGGTACCGGCATCTTTGTCGACCTCGGGCGCTGGTGGAACTTTTGGCACATTTTCTGGCCTGGTTACGCCAATCCCAACTCAGTGATGTTTGAGGTGGCGGTGTGTGTCACGGCCTACATTTTGGTGATGTGGATCGAGTTTTCACCGGTTTTCCTGGAACAACTCGGCATGCGTGATGTCAAGAAAAAACTCAACAAATGGCTGTTCTTGTTCATCGCCCTGGGGGCGTTGCTGCCGATGATGCACCAATCGTCGCTGGGCACCATGCTGGTGGTGATGGGCGCCCAGGTCAACCCGCTGTGGCAAACCCCCGCCGTGCCGCTGATCTACCTGCTTACCGCCATCATCATTGGCTATGGCGTGGTGCTGTTTGAATCGTGCGTGGCCGCTGCGTCTTACCGCCGCTCGATCGAAGTGCAGCTACTCAACCCGCTGTCCAGAATCTTGCTCGGCACTCTGGCGATCTATCTGGTAGTGCGCGTAGTCGACTTGACGGTACGCGGCGCCTGGTCGAATGCCTTTGAGTTCAGTGGCGTAGCGCTGTCGTTCTGGGTCGAGAACCTGGCCTTTGTTGCGCCCTTCCTGCTGATCGGCACGGATGTGGCGCGGCGCAACCCGGCGCGGCTCTTTCTGGCCGGCATTGCCATCATGCTCGGCGGCATCTTGCTGCGTCTGAACGGCTTCCTGATTGGCTACGGCCACCACACCGGCACCGGCTGGAGCTACTTTCCGTCGCTTACCGAGATCATGGTGACGGTTGGTTTCTTTGCCATCGAGGTACTGGGCTACATCATCATCACCCGGCGTTTTCCCGTATTGCCGCGTGAAGCGGCACCGGCAACAATTTAGTCCGTTGCGGACTGCGATGGTTCAAGAATTATTTAGGAGACTTCAACATGGCACAACGTATCACCATTGACCCCATCACCCGCATTGAAGGACACCTGCGCATTGACGTCGACATCAACGGCGGCAAGGTGGACAAGGCTTGGTCGTCGGGCCAGATGTGGCGCGGGGTGGAGCTGATCCTGCTGGGCCGCGACCCGCGCGATGCCTGGGCCATCACGCAGCGCATTTGCGGGGTCTGCACCACGGTGCACGCCATCACCTCGGTGCGCGCGGTCGAGAACGCCCTTAAGCTGGAGATTCCGCTCAACGCGCAGTACATCCGCAACTTGATCATCCTGGCGCACGCGGTGCACGACGCCATTGTTCACTTCTACCATTTGTCGGCACTCGACTGGGTGGACGTGACCTCAGCGCTCAAGGCGGACCCCAACAAAACCGCGGCCCTGGGCGAGAGCCTGTCAAGCTGGCACCTCAATAGCAAGCACGAGATGCGCCGCGTGCACGAGCGGCTGCAACACTTTGTCAATGGCGGCCAGCTGGGCATTTTTACCAATGGCTACTGGGGCCACCCGGCCATGAAGCTGTCACCCGAGGTCAATCTGCTGGCAGTGTCGCACTACCTGCAGGCGCTCGAAGTGCAGCGCAAGGCCAACAAGATCGTCTCCATTCTGGGCTCCAAAACGCCGCACATCCAAAACGTTGCCGTCGGTGGCGTGGCCAACCCGCTGGCTACCGACTCGCAGGCGGTGTTGACGGTCGAGCGGCTGATGGCCATCAAGGGCTGGATCGACGAGCTGGCCGACTTTGTCAAAAACGTCTATCTGATTGATGTTGCCGCCGTCGGTGCCTTCTACCCCGAATGGACGAAAATCGGCAAAGGCATCACCAACTACCTGTCGGTGCCCGACATTCCCCTGGACACCAAAGGCACCCAATTTGCTTTCCCGGGCGGCTACATTGCCGGCGGCAATCTGGCCTCGCGCAAGCCCATCAGCTCGTTCCAAGACGAGTACTGGCAAAAAGGCGTGGAAGAATCGGTCAAACACTCCTGGTACAACTATGAAAAAGCCGGCGCACTGCACCCCTACCAGGGCGAAACCAAACCCAACTACACCGACTTCAAGGACGATGCCAAATACTCGTGGATGAAGTCGCCTACCTTTTACGGCCAGGTGGCGCAGGTCGGTCCACTGGCGCGGGTTTTGAACGGTCTGGCGGCCGGCCATGAAGCTACCACCAAGTACGCCACTGCTGCGCTCGACACCGTGTCCGCCCTGGCCAAGACCAAGATTGGGCTGGATGCCATGCACTCCACCATTGGCCGCCACGCCGCGCGCGCCATCACCTGCTGCGTCAATGTAGACTTGTTGGCCGACCAGTGGACGGCCTTGCTCACCAACATGGGCAAAGGCGACATGGCCACCTTCAACAAGCCGGTGTTCCCCAGTGGTGAAGTCATGGGTGTGGGCTTCCACGAAGCGCCGCGCGGTGCCCTATCACACTGGGTGGTAATCGACAACGGCAAAATCAAAAACTACCAGTGCGTGGTCCCATCCACCTGGAACGCCTGTCCGCGCAACGACAAGGACGAGCCCGGCCCTTATGAAGCCTCGCTGGTCAACACACCGATAGCCGACCCCGAGAAGCCCCTGGAAGTGCTGCGCACCATTCACTCATTCGACCCCTGCATTGCCTGCGCGATCCACCTGACCGACCCGCAAAGCGGCGCCGCGTTCTCGGTCAGGGCGGTCTGAATGCGCGCTGTCGTCCTGGGCATTGGCAACACCATTCTGAGCGATGAGGCTGCCGGGGTGCGCTCCGTCGAGGCGATGGCGCAGGCTTTCCGGATGCCTGACAACGTACTGCTGATCGACGGTGGCACCTCGGGCATGGAAATGATCGAAGATCTCTCCAATGTCGACTTGCTGATCGTGATCGACGTCGTCAAAACCGGCGCAGCGCCGGGCACCGTGGTCAAAATTGCTGGCACCGGCATCCCGATCTTTTTCCGCAACAAATTGTCGCCGCACCAGATCGGCCTGCCCGACGTGCTGGCCAGCCTGGAATTGCTCGATGCCCTTCCCAAGGAAATTGTGGTGCTGGGCGTGGAGCCCATTTCGCTGGAACTGGGCATGGCCATGACACCCACCATCGCGGCCACCATTCCGCAGCTGCTTGCCATGGCGGTGGCCGAGCTGAGCGCGCGCGGCTATGTGCTGGAGCCGCTGACGGCTCTGCCCGCCTGAGGTGCCACCATGTGTCTGGCAGCACCTTCGCTGGTCATTGAAGTGGCCGATGGCATGGCGCTCACCGAGTGCTTCGGCCAGACCCGCCGCGTTAGCCTGCTGTTGATGGACGAAGACGTACGGGCCGGCGACTACCTGCTGATCCAGGCTGGCGGTTTTGCCTTTGAGCGCATCGAGCCAGAGCGGGCCCGGGAGTCGCTGGCGCTGATGCAAGACCTCATGACGCAGCCCGGCGACGCCCGGCGCTGGCGCGCTGCCGGAACTGAGCCGGCATGACGCTGCGGGTGCACACCCCTAACCCCGAAGAAGCGGTGGCCGCCGCTTTTTTTCGTATTCAACAGACCAGCATGGCCGGGGTGCCGATTCTGAATCCGGCACTGTCGGTGGAGGCCATTGACTTCCAGCCCTGGCAGGGGCACTGGCTGGGCATGGTGGTCACGCCCTGGTGCATGAGCCTGATGCTGCTGCCCGGCAACCTGCAGGGCTGGGTTTCGGTCGGCGTCAACAAGCGCCGCTTCATCAAGTTTCCAGCGGGTGATTTTGCCTTTCTGGGTGGCCAGGAGGACGAACTGGGCGAGTACCAGAGCTGCTCCTTGTTTTCACCCATGAACAAA
>JAQSDS010000417.1 GCA_029946045.1 Rhodoferax sp. | reverse complement strand
ACGAACGAAGAAATTCTGGCCAGTTTTTCGCTCTTTCCGCAGCATTTCACCTGGGCTAACTACAAAACCATCCTGACTGATCCGTCATGGTATTCGGGCTATATCAATAGTCTGATTTATGTCGGCATCAACACGGTGATTTCGATCACGGTGGCGTTACCGGCAGCTTATGCATTCTCACGCTATAGCTTTCTGGGTGACAAGCATGTCTTCTTCTGGTTGCTTACCAACCGCATGACACCGCCAGCCGTATTTTTGCTGCCCTTTTTTCAGCTCTATTCCACTGTTGGGCTGATGGATACCCACCTGGCTGTGGCATTGGCGCACCTGTTGTTCAATGTGCCTCTGGCGGTTTGGATCATGGAGGGATTCATGAGCGGTATTCCTCGGGAAATTGATGAAACTGCCTACATCGATGGTTATTCCTTCCCGGTATTTTTCGTCAAGATTTTCTTGCCCTTGATCAAAGCCGGTGTCGGTGTTGCAGCTTTCTTCTGCTTCATGTTCAGCTGGGTGGAGTTGCTGCTGGCCCGCACCCTGACCAGTGTCAACGCCAAGCCGATTGTGGCCATCATGACGCGCACGGTATCGGCCTCGGGCATGGACTGGGCCACGCTTGCCGCCGCTGGCGTGTTGACGATCGTGCCTGGCGCGGTCGTGATCTGGTTTGTGCGCAACTACATCGCCAAAGGGTTTGCGATGGGCCGGGTGTGACACATCAGGCTCACCCCATTGGCAACGGTTTAGGAGAATTAAATGTTTGAATGGATGGCCTGGACGACACCGGTCGCAGTTTTCTTCAGTTGTATTGTGCTCATGCTGTTTTGCATGACGCTATGGGAGATCAACTCACCCACCACGTTGCGACGCGGCTTTCTACCCATCGCGACAACACGCGGGGATCGCCTGTTCATCGGCTTGTTGAGTGCAGCCTATATCAATCTTGCCTTCGTCGGTTTCAGTGACCGACTGATGAGTTGGATGAGTCTGGAAGTCGAGCCGTCAATTTGGATCAGCTTCGTTATTTCCATGGGCGCACTGGTGCTGATCATGCGCAAAGGGTGACAAGCAAGGTATCAAGGATCGGCTTTTTGTCCCCTGGAGCCGAAACAGCCTTGACGTCAGGGGCGTACATACATGAGGAGATTGAACATGAAATTGCGTTATAGCGCTGTAGCGGTGGCATTGGCATGCAGTGCCATGTCCAGCCAGGGATGGGCGGACGAGGCTGCAGCCAAAAAATGGATTGATGCCGAGTTTCAGCCTTCCACCCTTTCAAAAGACAAGCAAGCGGTTGAAATGAAGTGGTTTATCGACGCCGCCAAAAAACTCAAAGCCAAGGGCGTGAACGAAATAGCGGTTGTCTCCGAGACCATCACCACCCATGAATATGAGTCCAAAACTTTGGCAAAGGCATTCACCGAGATTACCGGGATCACGGTCAAGCATGACCTTATCCAGGAAGGTGACGTGGTTGAGAAACTTCAGACATCCATGCAATCTGGCAAGTCGATCTATGACGGCTGGATTTCGGATTCCGACCTGATCGGCACCCATTACCGTTACGGCAAGATCATGAATCTGACCGATTACATGGCGGGTAACGGCAAGGACTACACCAACCCCGGTCTCGACCTCAAGGATTTCATTGGCTCCAGCTTCACAACGGCGCCAGATGGCAAGCTCTACCAGTTGCCCGACCAGCAGTTCGCAAATCTTTACTGGTTTCGAGCTGACCTGTTTGCACGGCCAGACCTGAAGACCAAGTTCAAGGCCAAATACGGTTACGAGCTTGGCGTACCACTGAACTGGAGCGCTTATGAGGACATTGCTGCGTTCTTCAGTGAGGATGTCAAAACCATTGATGGCAAGCCAGTTTACGGGCACATGGACTATGGCAAAAAGGATCCGTCCCTGGGCTGGCGCTTTACCGATGCCTGGTTGTCCATGGCCGGCACCGCAGATATTGGTATTCCCAATGGCATGCCAGTCGATGAATGGGGGATTCGCGTTGCGGCCGACAAGTGCACGCCGGTAGGGGCCTCGGTAGCTCGCGGCGGTGCCACCAATTCGCCGGCAGCGGTCTATGCCTTGACCAAATACGTTGACTGGATGAAGAAGTATGCGCCCAAGGAAGCCACGGGTATGACTTTTGGTGAGTCCGGCCCGGTGCCTGCGCAAGGCCAAATTGCACAGCAAATCTTCTGGTACACCGCCTTTACTGCAGACATGATCAAACCCGGTCTTCCTGTCGTGAATGCCGATGGCACACCGAAGTGGCGCATGGCGCCTGGTCCGAACGGTCCATACTGGAAACAAGGCATGCAAAACGGCTATCAAGACGTGGGCTCTTGGACCTTCTTTAAAGATCACGATGCCAATAAGACGGCTGCTGCCTGGCTTTACGCCCAATTTGTCACAGCCAAAACGGTGTCACTGAAAAAGACCATTGTCGGCCTGACACCGATCCGCGAGTCGGATATTCAAAGTAAGGCCATGACCGACATGGCGCCGAAGTTAGGGGGTCTGGTGGAGTTTTACCGCAGCCCGGCACGCGTAGCCTGGACGCCAACAGGGACCAATGTGCCCGACTATCCGAAGCTGGCACAGCTGTGGTGGAAAAACGTGGCCGTGGCGGTCACTGGCGAGAAGACGCCACAGCAAGCCATGGATAACCTGGCTGATGAAATGGATCAGGTAATGGCCCGGCTGGAGCGTGCTGGCATGGCCAATTGTCCGCCCAAGCTCAATCCGAAAGGTGATCCGAACAAGTACCTGAGTGACAAGGGCGCGCCCTGGAAGAAATTGGCAAACGAGAAACCAAAGGGTGAAACCATCGCCTATGACACCTTGTTAAACGCATGGAAAAACGGCAAGGTTCGGTAATAGGGCATTGAATTTCTCAATGTCTTGAAGAATGACCGTGTGTGCCTTGCCACACGGTCATTTTGTTTGGAACACACGGAAGATTGCTTTATGGTTACCCCAATACAGCCGCGTCTAACCCATCGTCGTGACCTTATGGCACGCTTGGCTGAACCTTGTCACTACGACGTGATTGTGGTTGGCGGAGGTGCCACGGGTCTTGGCGTGGCGCTGGACGCTGCTGTGCGCGGCCTGAGCGTGGTGCTGGTCGAATCACACGACTTTGCCAAAGGGACATCATCGCGCTCGACCAAACTGGTGCATGGGGGCGTTCGCTATCTGGCACAAGGCAATATTGGCCTGGTGCGTGAAGCCTTGCACGAGCGCACCCTGTTGCTCAAGAATGCGCCGCATTTGGCGCAGCCCTTGCCTTTCGTCATGCCCACTTACAAATGGTGGGAGGCCCCTTTTTATGGCGTCGGTTTGAAAATGTACGACGCCCTGGCGGGCAGCGCCGGTTTGGGGCGCACCGAGTTTCTGAGCCGCAGCGAGACCTTGGCACAGCTGCCTATGGCCCAGCCCGCGTCACTCAAGGGGGGCGTGAAATATTGGGACGGGCAGTTCAACGACGCGCGTCTGGCGCTGGCGCTGGCGCGAACTGCCGCAGCGCAAGGTGCGCTGTTGGTCAACTACTGCCGCGTCACGGCGTTGAGCCATGACGTCGGTCGCATCTCGGGCGTCATCTGCGAGGACCAATTTTCGGGCCAGGTGTTTCAATTGAATGGGGCTTGCGTCATCAACGCCACCGGTGTCTGGGTGGATGAGTTGCGCCGGCAAGATGGTTTGGTTGCTGGTGGGGCCGCATCGTCAGAGACGCAGCCCATGGTGGCGCCGAGCCAGGGGGTGCATGTGGTGGTTGAACGCGCCTTTCTGGGTGGCGGTGCCGCCTTGATGGTGCCCAAGACAGCAGACGGCAGGGTGTTGTTCGCCGTGCCGTGGCTGGGCAAGCTCATCCTCGGAACAACCGATACCCCGCGCCATGATTTGCCGCGTGAACCTGAGGCGTTCGAAGAGGAAATCGAGTTCATCTTGAGCGAGTCGGCGCGCTATTTGCAACGGGCGCCGACCCGCAAAGATGTCAGAAGCATCTGGGTGGGGTTGCGGCCATTGGTCAAACCGCCGGACGACGAAGGTGGCAACACCAAAGGCTTGAGTCGGGAGCACACGATCTTGGTGAGTCGCACTGGCCTGGTGACAGTAACCGGCGGTAAGTGGACAACTTACCGAGCCATGGCTGAAGATGTGTTGGCGCAATGCGCCCAGCATCGGCTCATTCGCCCGACCTTGGGTGGGCAGACCAAAAGCCTGCGACTGATAGGTGCCGATGCCGACCGCTCCGAGTTCAGGGCATTGTGCGAGCCTGAGGGCTGGCACTCCTATGGCTCCGAGCAAACCTGGGTGCGTGCTTTGCCTGGCGCAGAAAATTGGTTGTGCGAGGGACTGAGCGAGGCGATGGTGCGGTTTGCTGCGCGCAACGAATACGCGCTCACGGTTGAAGATGTGCTGGCAAGACGATCTCGGCTGCTGTTCCTAGACGCTGACCTGGCTCGTCAGATGGCACCGACGGTCTCCCAAATCCTGGCAGAAGAGACCGGGCAAGACCCGGCAGAGTCTGAATTCGTGCACTTGTGTCAACATTATTTGCTCCAGGATCAATAAAAGATTTGATCGGCCTGGTTTTTTGCTGCATAATACAAGGCTTCGCGTTAAAAACGAAGTGTCTGCCCACAGCTAACGACATGAGTGGTTCATGTTGCGTGTGACGGGCCCAAGACTGACTGAAGTAAAGGTGGGCGTTGTGCCAGCCGGTTTTTCAGTGCAAGTTGGGAATTAAACAAATGATCCAAACCGAATCTCGACTCGAAGTCGCCGACAACACTGGCGCCAAGTCCGTTCTGTGCATTAAGGTGCTGGGCGGGTCCAAGCGTCGCTACGCAAGCGTAGGCGACATTATTAAAGTGAGCATTAAAGAAGCTGCACCACGTGGTCGCGTCAAAAAAGGCGACGTCTACAGTGCTGTGGTTGTGCGCACGGCCAAGGGTATTCGCCGCAGCGACGGCTCCTTGGTTAAGTTTGATGGCAATGCAGCAGTGTTGCTTAATGCCAAGCTCGAGCCTATCGGCACGCGTATCTTTGGGCCAGTGACGCGCGAGTTGCGCACTGAGAAGTTCATGAAGATCGTGTCTTTGGCACCTGAAGTTTTGTAAGGACATCACATGAACAAGATTCGCAAAGGCGACGATGTCATCGTGCTCACCGGGCGCGATAAAGGCAAACGTGGCAAAGTTACATCGCGGAAAGATGATTCGCATATCCTTGTTGAAGGTGTGAACATCGTCAAAAAGCACACCAAGCCGAACCCCATGAAGGGTGAGGCGGGTGGCATTGTTGAAAAAACCATGGCGATTCACCAATCCAATGTTGCAATTTTCAATGCAGCGAGTGGTAAGGCTGACCGCGTCGGTATCAAACTGCAAGCTGACGGCAAACGCGTTCGCGTTTACAAGTCCAGCGGCGAAGAAATCAAGGTGGCATGAACATGGCTCGTTTGCAACAAATTTACCGTGAAAAATTGGCTCCCGAGCTGATGGCCAAGTTTGGCTATAAGTCGCCAATGCAAGTTCCTCGTCTGACCAAGATCACGCTCAACATGGGTGTGAGTGAGGCCGTGGCTGACAAGAAGGTCATGGATCACGCCGTGAGTGACATGTCGAAAATTGCGGGTCAAAAACCTGTGGTTACGATGTCCAAGAAGGCGATTGCCGGTTTCAAGATTCGTGAGAATCAGGCTATTGGCTGCATGGTCACGTTGCGCGGTGCGCAAATGTATGAGTTCCTGGATCGCTTTGTTACCGTCGCTTTGCCGCGAGTGCGTGACTTCCGTGGTATCTCTGGTCGTTCATTTGATGGCCGTGGCAACTACAACATCGGCGTGAAAGAGCAAATTATTTTCCCTGAAATTGAGTATGACAAGGTTGATGCCTTGCGCGGTCTCAATATCAGTATCACGACAACGGCCAAGTCCGATGAGGAGTGCAAGGCACTTCTCGCTGGTTTCCGTTTCCCCTTCAAGAACTGAGGTGATCTGTGGCTAAGATGGCTTTAATCGAGCGCGAGCTCAAAAGAGACAAACTGGTTGCCAAGTACGCAAAAAAACATGCGGAATTGAAGGCGATCTCAACGGATGCAAAGCGCACTGACGAAGAGCGCGCTGCGGCCCGCCTGGGTCTGCAGGCTTTGCCTCGCAATGCAAACCCAACCCGCCAGCGTAACCGCTGTGCTATTACTGGACGTCCTCGTGGCACGTTCCAGCAATTTGGTTTGGCTCGTGCAAAGATTCGCGAAATGGCTTTTGCTGGTGAAATACCCGGCATCGTCAAGGCCAGTTGGTAATCGGTAGGAGAAATAGATATGAGTATGAGTGATCCGATTGCCGACCTGTTGACCCGCATTCGCAATGCGCAAATGGTTGCAAAAACTTCTGTTCGTGTGCCTTCTTCTAAAGTGAAGGTCGCGATTGCCCAAGTCCTGATGGACGAGGGTTATATTGATGGTTTCAAGATCAACCCAGCAGACGGCAAGCCCGAGCTGGAAATTGCCTTGAAGTACTACGCTGGTCGTCCTGTGATTGAGCGCATTGAGCGTGTCAGTCGTCCTGGTCTGCGTGTGTATCGTGGCAGCGATGCCATTCCGCAAGTTCAAAACGGCCTGGGTGTGGCAATTGTCACAACGCCCAAGGGTGTCATGACTGACCGCAAGGCGCGCGCTACCGGTGTCGGTGGTGAAGTTCTTTGCTACGTCGCCTAAAGCGTGACATTGAGAGGAAATACAAGATGTCCCGTATAGCAAAAATGCCCGTAACCATCCCAGCTGGGGTTGATGTCACGGTTGGTGAGCAAAGTGTCAGTGTCAAGGGTGCTGGTGGTTTGCTGACCCTGACGCAAAACATGCTGGTGAAAATTTCCAGCAACGCTGGCAAGCTGAGTTTCGCTGCTGCCAACGATTCACGCGAAGCAGATGCAATGGCCGGTACCATGCGCCAGTTGGTCAACAACATGGTGGTCGGTGTCAGCAAAGGCTTTGAAAAAAAGTTGACCTTGATTGGTGTGGGTTACAAAGCGCAGGCGTCTGGTAGCAAGCTCAATTTGACGGTGGGTTACTCTCACCCGGTCAACATTGACATGCCTGCCGGCATCACTGTCGCAACCCCCACTCCGACAGAAGTCGTGATCAAGGGTGCTGACCGTCAGCGCGTTGGTCAGATCGCAGCTGAAATTCGTGCGGTCCGTCCGCCTGAGCCCTACAAAGGCAAGGGCATTCGGTACGCTGACGAAAAAGTCGCCATCAAAGAAACCAAAAAGAAATAAGGATCTGCAACATGTTGAGCAAAAAAGAGCAGCGTCTTCGCAGAGCCCGTCAAACCCGGATTCGCATCGCCCTCCAAGGCGTTGCCCGTTTGACGGTGAATCGTACCAACTTGCATATCTACGCCAGTGTAATTTCTGGCGATGGAAGCAAAGTTTTGGCCACCGCATCGACGGCCGAAGCCGAAGTGCGTCAGTCATTGGGCGGATCTGGTAAAGGTGGCAATGTTGCTGCTGCCCAGGTCATTGGTAAGCGTTTGGCTGAAAAGGCAAAAGCTGTTGGTGTTGAAAAAGTAGCGTTTGATCGTGCAGGATTTGCGTACCATGGCCGCGTCAAAGCGCTGGCTGATGCGGCACGTGAAGCTGGCTTGCAGTTCTAAGCAGATCGGAAATTAAGATGGCTAAAGTACAAGCAAAAATGCAAGGTAAGGCTGAAGGGCCTGAGGATGGTCTGCGCGAAAAAATGATCGCGATCAACCGGGTCACGAAAGTGGTCAAGGGCGGTCGCATTCTGGGTTTCGCTGCGCTGACTGTGGTTGGTGATGGTGACGGTACCGTCGGCATGGGTAAGGGAAAGTCGAAAGAAGTTCCTGCTGCCGTGCAAAAAGCTATGGAAGAAGCACGTCGCAACATGACCAAGGTGTCGCTTAAAAATGGCTCCATTCACCATAAGGTGATGGGTCATCATGGTGCTGCTTCGGTCATGATGGCACCGGCTCCCAAGGGTACCGGCATCATTGCAGGTGGTCCCATGCGCGCCGTGTTTGAAGTGATTGGCATCACAGATATCGTGGCCAAGAGCCATGGTTCTTCGAACCCCTACAACATGGTTCGCGCCACCTTGGACGCGCTGTCGCACGCCACAACACCCTCTCTCGTTGCCGCCAAGCGTGGTAAGACGATCGAAGAGATTTTTGCTTAATTGGAGTTTTCAACAATGACAACGCAAAAAAAAGTGACCGTTCAACTTGTGCGTAGCCCCATTGGCTGCGCAGAGTCACACCGTGCGACTGTTCGTGGTTTGGGTTTGCGCAAGATTCGCAGCACAAGCGAGCTGGTGGATACGCCAGAAGTCCGCGGCATGATCAACAAAATCAGCTACTTGGTTAAAGTGCTGTAAGAGGTAAATGATGGAACTCAATGGCATCAAGCCGGCTGACGGCGCTAAACATTACAAACGCCGTGTTGGTCGCGGCATCGGCTCGGGTATTGGTAAAACAGCCGGTCGTGGTCACAAAGGTCAAAAGTCACGTGCCGGTGGTTACCACAAGGTGGGCTTCGAAGGCGGTCAAATGCCTATGCAGCGTCGTCTTCCCAAGCGTGGTTTCAAGTCTGCGTTGCTGAAGTTCAACGCTGAAGTGACTTTGTCTGCCTTGAATCTGCTCGATGTTGCAGATATCGATGTGCTCGTTCTGAAGCAGGCTGGTCTGGTGGGTGAGTTGGCCAGGGTTGTCAAGATCATCAAGACCGGCGAAGTTACCAAGGCCTTCAAATTGAATGGTGTTGGTGCGACTGCCGCAGCCAAACTTGCAATTGAAGCTGCCGGCGGCAGTGTTGCTTAATACAGAATCAGGATTGGTGTAAGTGGCTACCAGTACGGCTCTTTCGGCAAAAACAGACAAATACGGCGATTTGCGCCGCCGTTTGGTCTTTTTGTTGCTCGCCCTTGTGGTTTACCGTGTGGGCGCACACATCCCGGTGCCTGGCATCGATCCGGTTCAGTTGCAACAGTTTTTCAAGGGACAGCAGGGCGGCATTCTTGGCATGTTCAACATGTTTTCGGGTGGTGCGCTGTCCCGATTCACCATTTTTGCTCTGGGTATCATGCCGTACATTTCGGCATCGATCATCATGCAATTGTTAGGCTATGTGCTTCCTGCCTTTGAGCAGTTGAAAAAAGAAGGCGAAGCGGGACGTCGCAAGATTACCCAGTACACCCGCTACGGCACACTAGGTTTGGCCTTGTTCCAGTCATTGGGCATTGCTGTTGCACTTGAGAGTTCAGCTGGTTTGGTCATTCAGCCAGGCTTTGGCTTTCGCATGACCGCTGTTGTTACCCTCACTGCTGGAACCTTGTTTTTGATGTGGTTGGGCGAGCAGATTACCGAGCGCGGCCTTGGTAATGGTATCTCCATCCTGATTTTTGCAGGCATTGCTGCTGGTTTGCCTAATGCGGTGGGTGGCTTACTCGAATTGGTTCGTACCGGCGCGATGAGCATCATAGTTTCCTTGTTGATTATTGTTCTGGTGGCACTGGTGACTTATTTCGTCGTGTTTGTCGAACGTGGTCAGCGCAAGATTCTTGTGAACTATGCCCGGCGTCAGGTCGGCAATAAAGTTTATGGCGGGCAGTCTTCCCATTTGCCACTTAAGTTGAATATGGCCGGTGTCATTCCTCCAATCTTTGCATCATCGATTATTCTGTTGCCTGCTACTGTGGTTGGTTGGTTTAGTTCAGGTGATTCAATGCGTTGGCTGAAGGACATCGCCGGGTCTTTGACGCCGGGTCAGCCGATCTATGTCATGTTGTACGCAGCCGCTATTATTTTCTTTTGTTTCTTTTATACGGCCCTCGTATTTAACAGCCGTGAAACTGCTGACAACCTCAAGAAAAGTGGTGCCTTTGTGCCCGGTATTCGTCCTGGTGATCACACAGCCAAATACATCGACAAGATTTTGCTCCGGTTGACTTTTGTGGGTGCCATGTATATCACTTTGGTATGCTTGTTGCCTGAATTTCTGATTCTCAAGTACAACGTACCGTTTTACTTTGGTGGTACTTCATTGTTGATTATTGTTGTGGTGACCATGGACTTCATGGCCCAGGTACAAAATTATTTGATGTCGCAGCAATATGAATCTCTGCTGAAAAAAGCCAACTTCAAGGCTTCCTGAGATTAAATATATGTCAAAAGACGACGTCATTCAAATGCAGGGTGAGATTGTAGAAAATCTTCCCAATGCGACCTTCAGGGTAAAACTTGAAAACGGTCACATTGTTCTCGGGCATATTTCCGGAAAAATGCGTATGCATTACATCCGTATCTTGCCAGGCGACAAAGTGACAGTAGAGCTTACACCGTATGATTTGAGCCGGGCACGTATTGTGTTTCGTGCCAAGTAGTTTCAACTTTTTACGAATTGTTTAGGAGAACGCAATGAAAGTTTCGGCTTCAGTCAAGAAAATTTGCCGCAACTGCAAGATTATTCGGCGTAAGGGTGTGGTTCGTGTGATTTGTACAGATCCACGTCACAAACAGCGTCAGGGTTAATTGCAAGAGTTATAGAGGATCAAAATGGCACGTATCGCTGGTATCAATATTCCACCACAAAAGCACTCTGAAATTGGTTTAACAGCCATCTTCGGTATCGGACGCAGCCGCGCCCGCAAGATTTGCGAATCTTGTGGTGTCGACTACGCTAAAAAAATCAAGGATCTGACAGACTCAGAACTTGAAAAAGTGCGTGACGAAGTCGCTAAATTCACGATTGAAGGTGATTTGCGTCGCGAAACAACTATGAACATCAAGCGTTTGATGGATATTGGTTGCTACCGTGGCTTCCGCCATCGTCGGGGTCTGCCTTTGCGTGGTCAGCGCACACGTACCAATGCGCGCACGCGCAAAGGTCCTCGTAAAGCAGCGGCTTCTCTCAAGAAATAACAGGCACTGAAAGTTCATAATGGCTAAAGCACCATCCAATAACGCTGCACAGCGCGTTCGCAAGAAGGTTCGCAAGAACGTTGCTGACGGCATAGCGCATGTGCACGCTTCCTTTAACAACACCATCATCACCATCACTGACCGTCAGGGGAATTCTCTCGCTTGGGCGTCTTCTGGTGGTCAGGGTTTTAAGGGTTCCAGAAAGTCAACTCCGTTTGCTGCACAGGTAGCTTCAGAAGTTGCTGGCCGCACCGCCATTGAGCAAGGCATCAAGAATCTTGATGTTGAGATCAAAGGCCCAGGTCCTGGTCGTGAGTCTTCGGTCCGTGCCTTGGCTGCCCTCGGTATTCGGATCAACATGATTGCTGATGTGACGCCGGTACCGCACAACGGTTGCCGTCCGCAAAAGCGTCGTCGTATCTAATTTTTCAAACCAAGCCCACCGCCAATGTGTTCGCACATTGGCTCCCGCTTTTTCAAGCGGTAGATGATCAAAAAGGAAATTCAAGTGGCACGTTTTTTAGGCCCAAAAGGCAAACTCTCACGCCGTGAAGGCACCGACCTGTTTCTGAAGAGCGCTCGTCGTTCCATTGGTGACAAAGTCAAATTCGACTCTAAACCAGGTCAGCATGGCCGCACATCCGGTGCTCGTACCTCTGACTTCGGTATTCAGTTGCGCGAAAAGCAAAAAGTCAAACGCATGTACGGTGTGCTCGAAAAGCAGTTCCGTCGTTATTTTGAGGAAGCTGATCGTCGTAAGGGCAATACTGGCGCCAACTTGTTGGCCTTGCTTGAAACGCGTCTTGACAACGTCGTTTACCGCATGGGCTTTGGTTCCACCCGTGCTGAATCCCGACAGCTGGTTTCGCACAAGGCCATTCTGGTTAATGGCAAATCGGTGAACATCCCCTCCTACTTGGTCAAGGTGGGCGACGTGGTGGCGGTTCGTGAGAAATCGAACAAGCAGGCTCGTATTGTTGAGGCCTTGCAATTGGCGCAACAAGTTGGCATGCCTGCTTGGGTTGAAGTCAGCATTGAAAAGGCAGAAGGCGTTTTCAAATCAGTACCAGATCGTGATCAGTTCGCGGCTGACGTCAATGAGTCACTGATTGTTGAGCTGTATTCACGTTAAGTGTAATCAGCCTATGTTTTGGCAACCGATGGTTTATCGCTCGTCTGTTGCATCGTAAGCCTTTACCGGTGTAAGTCACCGGGGGTATCAAGAGGATTTGTACATGCAAAATATTTTACTAAAACCTAAGGCTATCAATGTTGAGCAGTTGTCTACCAACAGGGCTAAAGTAGTACTGGAGCCTTTTGAAAGAGGCTACGGTCACACCTTGGGTAATGCCTTGCGCCGTGTGTTGCTGTCGTCCATGCCTGGGTTTGCACCAACCGAGGTGACGATTGCCGGTGTGCTGCATGAGTACTCTTCGATTGAAGGTGTTCATGAGGACGTGGTCAACATTTTGTTGAATCTCAAAGGCATCGTTTTCAAGCTTTATAACCGCGACGAAGTCACCTTGAGCTTGCGTAAGGACACCGAAGGTGTTGTTTGCGCTGGTGATATCCAGACACCGCATGATGTTGAGATCATCAACCCAGAGCACGTGATCGCTAATTTGGCGCATGGCGGCAAGTTGGATGTGCAGATCAAGGTGGAGCGTGGTCGTGGTTATGTCCCGGGCACCCTGCGTCGTCACCTGGACGACACGACAAAGTCAATTGGTCGTATTGTTCTGGATGCGTCATTCTCGCCTGTTAAGCGGGTCAGTTACACCGTGGAAAGTGCCCGCGTTGAGCAGCGCACTGACTTGGACAAGCTGATTCTTGATATTGAGACCAATGGTGCGCTTTCTGCTGAAGACGCGGTTCGTGCTTCGGCCAAGATCCTGATTGAGCAGATGGCTGTGTTTGCTCAGCTTGAAGGCGGTGACGTTGATTCCATCATCGCCTCCCCGGTGCGTGGTGGTAGTTCGAACTTTGACCCAGTGCTGTTGCGCCCGGTCGATGAGCTTGAGCTGACGGTCCGCTCTGCCAACTGTCTCAAAGCCGAAAATATTTATTACATCGGTGATCTGATTCAGCGTACCGAAAACGAGCTGCTCAAGACTCCTAATCTGGGTCGGAAGTCGCTCAATGAAATCAAGGAAGTGCTGGCTTCCCGTGGGCTGACTTTGGGTATGAAGCTTGAAAGCTGGCCACCAGTTTCACTTGAAAAACGATAATCAAATTTATCGATGTGACATGAACAGTACCTGATACGGCTGTTTTTATTAAATAAAGGAAAATACCATGCGTCACGGACTAGGTCTTCGCAAATTAAATCGCACTTCTTCCCACCGTCTGGCGATGTTGCGTAACATGATGAATTCGCTGATTGAGCACGAAGTTATTAAGACAACGGTGCCAAAAGCCAAGGAATTGCGTCGTGTTGTTGAGCCAATGATTACTTTGGCTAAAACGGCAACACTTGCCAACCGCCGTCTGGCATTCGATCGTCTGCGTGATCGCGACTCGGTGGTCAAGTTGTTCAATGTTTTGGGCCCTCGATTCAATGCCCGACCAGGCGGCTACACCCGTATCCTAAAAATGGGTTTCCGAGTGGGCGACAATGCACCTATGTGTATCGTTGAACTGGTTGATCGCGGACCAGAAACAGTTGCTCCAGAAGCGGAAACAGCTGCTTAATCGGTTACAATACAAACATACCGCGCGATGGAGCAGTCTGGTAGCTCGTTGGGCTCATAACCCAAAGGTCGGAGGTTCAAATCCTTCTCGCGCAACCAATTAAAAGCCTACGTTAGTGGGCTTTTTTTTTGTGTTTTGAAACATGATTGGTTTTTATCTTTAAACTGAATCCGGGCTAGCTAAGAAGCATGTCCTGGTTTTCCTTCTGTTACGCTACTGTTTTTCGCTGATAACAAGCCTCCATGACGAACTACCCTTTGACAGAATTGCCCGATACCTCGTCAGCAACGTTGCCGAGATGCGCCGATGTCGTGCGTCAGACTGCAGAAACAAAGATTTCGGTTCGCGTTAACCTCGATGGCACCGGGCAGTCGCATTTGCACACGGGAATCGGTTTTTTTGATCACATGCTTGATCAAATTGCACGCCATGGAATGATTGACCTCGACATCGATGCCGATGGTGATCTGCACATTGATGGCCATCACACCGTTGAAGATGTTGGCATTACGTTTGGGCAGGCCGTTTACAAAGCTGTGGGTGACAAAAAGGGCATTCGTCGTTATGGGCATGCTTATGTGCCGCTCGACGAGGCTTTGAGCCGTGTGGTGATCGATTTTTCAGGTCGTCCTGGCTTGGTGATGGATGTGCCGTTTACCAGTGGAATGATCGGCAACTTTGACAGCCAATTGATGCATGAATTTTTCCAGGGCTTTGTCAACCACGCCTTGGTGACGCTCCACATTGATAACCTCAAAGGGGTCAACGCACACCACCAAGCAGAGACGGTGTTCAAGGCCTTCGCCCGTGCCCTGCGGGCGGCACTGGAGCATGATCCGCGCGCTTTGGGTAGCATCCCTTCCACCAAAGGCTCGCTCTAGTTCAAGAATTGAATTGGACACTGGTGTCAGTCTATCTTTGCAGTGAACCATGAATTCAATAGCTCATCCTGTGTCAGGAAAAACTGTGGCCGTGGTCGATTACGGCATGGGTAATTTGCGCTCGGTGTCGCAGGCGGTGCAGGTCGCGGCAATGGGCAGTGGTTTTCAGGTTGTGATTACGCAGGAGCCTGACGTGGTGCGCGCTGCCGAGCGTGTGGTGCTGCCGGGGCAGGGTGCCATGCCTGATTGCATGCGCGAGTTGCGTGAATCCGGTTTGCTGCAGTCGGTTCTGGAGGCTGCATCCAGCAAGCCGATGTTCGGTGTGTGTGTCGGCATG
>JAQSDS010000416.1 GCA_029946045.1 Rhodoferax sp. | reverse complement strand
CGCATGCCCGACACCGGGTCATTGCGCGACAGCACCACCACCTCCACCGGGTGGATGTTATGGGCTGGCGAAGGCTGATTGAACGCCAGCAGCTTCTGCACCAGAGAAAACGCCACGCCTGGCTTGGCGGGAATGTCCAGACGCTGCGATTGCAGCGCCATGTAGGCGCGGTCATCGCCCTGCTCAAAAACTTCGTTTTCTTCCTCGAAGTCAAACAGGGCACGGCTGGAAATGGCCACCACCAGCTTGCCGTCGAGGGAGGCGCTCATGACTGCAAAAACATCCGGAACACCGGATTCGCTGTTTCCTCAACATAGGGGTAGCCCAAGGTCGCCAGAAACTCGTTAAAGGCTTCTGAATCGCTGGCCGGCACCTGGATGCCGACCAGAATACGGCCGTAGTCAGCGCCCTGGTTGCGGTAATGGAACAGGCTGATGTTCCAGTTGGGGCGCAACAGGCTCAAAAACTTGAGCAAGGCACCCGGCCGCTCGGGGAACACAAAGCGCAGCAGGCGCTCGTCGTCGGCCAGCGCCGAGTGCCCTCCCACCATGTGCCGGACGTGCTCCTTGGCCAGTTCGTCGTGGGTCAAATCCAGCGCCTCAAAACGGTGCTTGGTGAGGTGCGCGGCAATCTTGCCGGACTCGCCCCTGGCGGCCGTGGTCAGGCCGACAAAGACATGGGCCTTTTTAGCGTCGCTGATACGGTAGTTGAATTCGGTCACATTGCGCAGGGTCTTGGGACCACCAAAACTGGGCAGGTCGCCAATCAGCTCGCAAAAACGCCTGAAGCTGCCGCGCTCTTCGGGAATGGTGACGGCAAACAAGGCCTCGCGCTCTTCGCCCACTTCGGCGCGCTCGGCAACAAAACGCAGGCGGTCAAAGTTCATGTTGGCACCGCACAGAATGGCGGCGTAGGTTTCGCCCTTTTTTTTGTGCGTGGCCACATACTGCTTGATGGCGGCCACCGCCAGCGCGCCGGCGGGCTCCACAATGCTGCGGGTGTCGACAAACACGTCCTTGATGGCCGCACACACCGCGTCGGTATCGACCAGCATGTAGTCGTCCACCAGTTCACTGGCCACACGAAAAGTTTCTTCGCCCACCAGCTTCACCGCCGTGCCGTCCGAGAACAAACCCACATCGGCCAGGGTGACGCGCTTTTTGGCGGCGACAGACTGGGTCATGGCGTCGGAGTCGTTCATTTGCACGCCAATGACCTTGATCTCGGGGCGCAACGCCTTGATGTAATTGGCCACCCCCGAAATCAGGCCACCACCGCCAATGGCCACAAACACGGCGTCCAGACGCCCCTGGTGCTGGCGCAGCAGCTCCATGGCAATGGTGCCCTGGCCGGCGATCACATCGGGGTCGTCGAACGGGTGGACGAAGGTCAGACCTTCTTTTTTCTCCAGCTCCACCGCGTGCCCATGGGCGTCTGAATAGCTGTCGCCAAACAGCACCACCTCGCCACCGAAGCCGCGCACCGCGTCGACCTTGACCTGCGGCGTGGTGGTGGGCATGACGATGACGGCGCGGCAGCCGAGCCGCTGGGCGCTCAGGGCAACGCCCTGGGCATGGTTGCCGGCCGAGGCGCAAATCACGCCCTTTTTCAGGTGGGCCGGGCTCAGGTGCGCCATCTTGTTGTAGGCACCGCGCAGCTTGAAGCTGTGCACCGGTTGCTGGTCTTCGCGCTTGAGCAGCACGGTGTTGTTGAGGCGCGCACTCAGGTCTTGCGCAATTTCCAGACTGGTTTCCACAGCGACGTCATAGACGCGGGCGGTCAAGATCTTTTTGAGGTAGTCAGCGGGGGTGAGCACAGCAGTGCGAGTCGTCGCGTTCATAAATATGGGTTTGAGGGATAAAGAAATTAAAGGACTGGATTGGGTGGGCTCAAAGACGCTGCAACGCGCTGCGGTAAACCCTGT
Organism: Rhodoferax sp.; assembly: GCA_029946045.1. Taxonomy (GTDB): domain Bacteria; phylum Pseudomonadota; class Gammaproteobacteria; order Burkholderiales; family Burkholderiaceae_C; genus Rhodoferax. The sequence continues at coordinate 12,969 of JAQSDS010000416.1, read as the reverse complement.
TTTTTTCACGCTTGCCTGCAGCAATGACAGAGACAAAAATCTCGGCATCATCCACGCGGTAGACCAGACGGTAACCAACACTGTGCAATTTTATTTTGTAGCAGTCGGGCATGCCGTGCAAGGCAGAGGACGTCACACGGGGATGCAACAGGCGCTCTGCCAGTTTCTTCTTGAAAGGCTCGCGTACGCTGGCGTCGAGCTGTTGCCATTCACGCCAGGCGAGCTCATGAAAGCGAAGCTTATAGGTCGGCAAGACGCACCTCAACAAACGGTCCGTCCGCGCGTTCGCGCACCAGTTTGGCGTCTTCCAGGTCTTCGAGGTAAGCCATCAGGCGCTCGTAATGGCTGGCGGGAAGCAGGTAAGCCTCAGGGCGATTGTGGTTGAGCACAGCCACTGGCGCATCGTCAGCCTGCTTCAAAATATCGGCATAGTTGCGTTTGAGCTCAGTCACACTCACCGCAAAATGGGAAAGGACAGTATCCATGGCAGATCCTAAAAATGTTTTATAAAGCATTTTATATGGCGCTAATTAAAGCACGAAGCAGTCATACGGGCTTCATGCACAATGACGCTTTTTCAACCAAAGGATGCTTGACATGGAATGCACAGTGAGTTGGACCGGCGCCTTGGGGACGCGTTCGGGCATGGGTTTTGTGGCCGAAACCGGCAGCGGCCACACCTTGGTGATGGACGGCGCACCCGATGCCGCCAAACCCGAAAACGGTGGCCAGAACCTGGCGCCACGCCCGATGGAAACCTTGCTGGCCGGTGCCGGCGGCTGCACCGCCTATGACGTGGTGCTGATCCTCAAACGCGGACGCCACGACGTGCGCGGCTGCAGCGTCAAGCTCGAAGCCGACCGCGCTGACGTGGACCCCAAGGTGTTCACCAAAATCAACATGCATTTCACGGTGACCGGCAAGAGCGTGCCCGCCACCGCCGTGGAGCGCGCCATCGCCATGAGCCACGACAAATACTGCTCAGCCAGCGTCATGCTGGGAAAAACCGCAGAAATCACCACCAGTTTCGAGGTGCTGGAGGCCTGAAAATCAGCCAGTGAGAGCCTGCCTTTGTGGAGGCCTGCCCTGTGGGAGCCGGGCCTGATCAAATGCGGTGCGCCACGGTGGTCATGACTTTGGCCGCGGCGGCCATCAGGCCTTTGACTGGCGGTGGCAGGTCAATCGCGCCCAGCTCTTTGGCGTCCAGCGCGTGACGCGCCTCGTCGTCCTTCATTTGCGCCACGATGGCGCGGGAGGCATGGTCACCACTGGGCAAACGGTCAAGGTGGCTTTCCAGATGCGCTTCCACCTGGTTTTCGGTCTCCACGACAAAGCCCAGACTCACCTTGTCGCCCAGCCTGCCCGCCAGCAAACCAATACCAAAGGCACCGGCGTACCACAGCGGGTTGAGCAGCGAGGGGCGGTCGCCCAGTTCTTTCAGGCGCTGCTCGGTCCAGGCCAGATGGTTGGTTTCCTCGGCACTGGCTTTTTGAAAATGGGCCCGCAGCGCTTCGTTTTTGGTGGCAAAGGCCTGCGCGGTATACAGCGCCTGGGCGCACACCTCGCCCACATGGTTGACGCGCATCAGCGCACCCGCTTCTTTTTTATCGCGCTCCGAGAGCTCAGTGGCATCCCCTGGCACAGTCGGGCAGGCCTGGGTGCCGCGGTGCTGGGCAAACACGGTGCGCAAAGCGTCATCCACCGTGCTTAAAAATCGATCCATCATGGTTATTCCCGTTTTGTTGATCTAATGCTTTGCGGGTCAGACCACTCGCGAAGCGACGTGCTCTGACCCCAACTAACTTGATCCTTTGCGGGTCAGACCACTCACGAAGCGACGTGCTCTGACCCCAACTGATCAGATGCATTGTAAATTTGTGCGCTATATTGCTGGACATGATCGCAAATTCGCCCTTGCCTGCGCCATTGGTGTCTGAACTTCAGTCCCTGTTGCAGCGCCATGGCAGCGATCCTCATGCCCTGGTTCAAATCCTGCGCGAATTTCAGGCCACGGCCGGCTGGTTGCCACGACCTGCCCTGCGTCACCTGGCCACAGCCTTGAACCTGACGCTGGCCCATGTGCAGGGGGTCGCAGATTTCTACAGGTTTTTTCACGTCGAGCCGGTGGGCAGCTACCGCGTGCTGTTCAGCGACAACATCACCGACCGCATGCTGGGCAGCGAAGCCTTGTTGCGGCAATTGTGCGCGCTACTGAAGGTGGCACCCGACCAGATGCGCGCCGATGGCCGCGTCAGTGTGAGCACCAGCTCTTGCACCGGACTGTGCGACCAGGGGCCGGCGGTGCTCATCAACCACCACCAGGTGCTCACCCGGCTGACGCCTGAGCGCATCGTGCAAATGGCCGACCTGATTGAACAGCAGCTACCGCCGGCACAATGGCCCCCGGAATGGTCGCAGGTCGACGACCAGATTCGCTTGGCTGATATCAAGCTGGGCATGCAAGCAGCGCCCGGTGCAGCCCTTGCAGCCGCCCTGGCACGTTCGCCCCAGGCCATGCTCGACGACCTGAAACGCTCCAAACTGCGCGGCCGGGGCGGCGCCGGTTATGCCACCGGCACCAAATGGCAACTGTGCCGCAACGCCCCAGGGCAAACACATTACGTGGTCTGTAACGCCGACGAAGGCGAGCCCGGCACCTTCAAGGACCGGGTGCTGCTGACCAGCTACGCCGACACCCTGTTCGAGGGCATGAGCATCGCGGCCTGGGTCGTGGGCGCTAACCAGGGACTGGTGTACCTGCGCGGCGAATACCGTTACCTGCTCGACCACCTGCAAGCGGTGTTGCAGCGCCGACGCGAGCAAAACCTGCTGGGCCGTGCCATCCAGGGCAAAGCCGGTTTTGACTTTGACATCACCATCCATGTGGGCGCCGGCGCTTATGTCTGTGGCGAAGAGTCGGCACTGATTGAGTCGCTCGAAGGCGTCCCGCGCATTCGCCCGCCTTTTCCGGTGGAGCACGGCTACCTCGGCCAGCCCACCACCGTCAACAACGTCGAGACCTTCTGCGCCGTGACCCACATTGCCGTGCACGGCGGCGACTGGTGGGCGCGCATTGGCACAGCCCAATCGACCGGTACCAAGATCCACTCGGTCTCGGGTGACTGCGAACGCCCCGGCATTTACGAGTACCCGTTTGGCACCCGCGTTGGGCGCATTTTGGAAGACTGCGGCGCACGCGACACCCAGGCGGTGCAGGTGGGCGGCCCGTCGGGCGTGTGCCTGTCGGCGCTCGAATTTGACCGTCGCATCGGTTTTGAAGATGTACCCACGGCGGGTGCTTTCATGGTGTTTGACCGCCGCCGCGACATGTTTGAAGTGGCGCGCAACTTTGCCCACTTTTTTGCCCACGAGAGCTGCGGCTTTTGCACGCCCTGCCGTGTCGGCACCGAACTGGTGGTGCGCCAGATGGACAAACTCAAGCGTGGTTATGGGTCGAGTGCCGACATCCAGGTGCTGTTCGAGCTCGACAAATTGATGCACGGCGCCACCCACTGCGGCCTGGGCGCCGGGGCCTGCAACCCGTTGCGCGACACCATCGCCAAGTTCCGCCCGGCCTACGAGCAGCATTTGAAATCGCTGCACTTTATTGCAGGTTTTGATATGGACGCCGAACTTTCGCAAGCGCGGCGCGCCACCGGGCGCAATGACAGCGGCGCGCATCTGGAGAACTTTGAATGAGCACCGAGCACCGTATCGACGCCCTGAGCCCGGGCACGTTTTCGCTCGATGGCCAGGAAGTCGAATTTGGCCCGGGCGACACCCTGCTGCAGGCCGCCCGCCGCGCCGGGCATTACATTCCGCACCTGTGCTGGCACCCCGACTTTGCTGCCCATGGCTCCTGCCGGCTGTGCACGGTCAAGGTCAATGGCCGCACCGGCGCCGCCTGCACCATTCAGGCCAGCAGCGGCCAGGAGGTCGAAAGCGACACCCCCGAACTCAACGCCCAGCGCAAAACGCTGCTGCAAATGCTGTTTGTCGAGGGCAACCATTTTTGCCCCTCCTGCGAAAAAAGTGGCAACTGCCTGCTGCAGGCCACCGCTTACCAGATGGGCATGGAAGGCCCGCATTTTGAAGAGTTCTACCCGAACCGTCGGGTCGACGCCAGCCACCCCGACCTGCTGCTGGACCTGAACCGCTGCATTTTGTGCGGCCTGTGCGTGCGCGCCAGTGCACAAGAGGGCAAGCACGTGTTTGACATGGGCGGGCGCGGTGTGGCCTCGCATTTGCTGGTCAACAGCAACAACGGCCTGCTGGGCGACAGCGCCATCGAGGCCACCGACCACGCCGCCACCATCTGCCCGGTGGGCGCCATCCTGCCCAAGCGTCGCGGCTTTGTCATTCCGATTGGCCAAAGGCGCTTTGACAGCCAACCGGTGTCGCAGGACGACACGCCATGACGACGATTGACAACGGCGCCCTGCCACTGCACGCGCCACGCAAACTCAAGGTTGCCACGGTGTCGCTGGCGGGCTGTTTTGGCTGCCATATGTCGATCCTCGACATCGACGAGCGCCTGCTGGAACTGCTGGAACACATTGAATTTGACCGCTCGCCGCTGACCGACATCAAAGCCGTTGGCCGCTGCGACATTGGCCTGATTGAAGGCGGGCTGTGCAACACCGAGAACGTGCAGGTGCTGCGTGAGTTTCGGGCGCACTGCAAGACGCTGGTGGCGGTGGGTGCCTGTGCCATCAACGGGGGCTTGCCGGCACAGCGCAACCAGCGCGACGTGGGCCAGATGCTGTGCGATGTGTATTGCAGCCACAGCGGCACGGTGGCCGGCAGCCAGGTGCCCAACGACCCCGAGCTGCCGCTACCGCTGAACCATGTGCACCCGATTCACGAGGTGGTGCACGTAGACTATTTTCTGCCCGGCTGCCCGCCCAGCGCCGACGCCATCTGGTCGTTTCTAACCGACCTGCTGGCGGGCCGCACGCCGCAACTGGGGCATGGACTCATTCACTATGACTAACAGACCTCCATCGGCCCGAGGGCGGGCCTCCTACAAAATCGTCGGCCGCGTTGTGGGGGCGACACCCACCCCCGAAAGCCGTCGCGTTTTTTGTGGGAGCGGCACCCTCGCCGCGATGGCCTTCGCCTCGAGAGACAGCTCATGACTTTTGCACTTGAAACCGCTGCCCACCCAGAAAACCTGCGCCGGGTAGCGATTGACCCGGTGTCACGGGTCGAGGGGCATGGCAAGGTGACGCTGCTGCTCGATGCCAACAACCACATCGAGCAAGTGCGCCTGCACATTGTCGAGTTCCGGGGCTTCGAGAAATTCATCGAAGGCCGTCCCTACTGGGAGGTGCCGGTGATGGTGCAGCGCCTGTGCGGCATTTGCCCGGTGTCGCACCATCTGGCGGCGGCCAAGGCGTTTGACCGCGTGCTGGGCGCCACGCCGGTGAGCGCCAGCGCCACCGCCGTGCGGCGCCTGATGCACTATGGGCAAATCCTGCAATCCCATGCGCTGCACTTCTTTCACCTGTCGTCGCCCGACCTGCTGTTTGGTTTTGATTCCGAAGTCGCCAAGCGCAATATCGTGGGCGTGGCGCAAGCGCACCCCGAGATCGCCAAAAAAGGCATTTTGCTGCGCAAGTTCGGCCAGGAAATCATCCGCGTCACCGCTGGCAAGCGCATCCACGGTACCGGCGCCGTGCCGGGCGGCATCAACAAACTGGTGACACTGGAAGAGCGCAACGGCCTGCAACGCGAGCTGCCCCAAATGCTGCAATGGGCCCAGGATGCGGTGGACATTGCCAAGCAATTGCATGCGCAAAACCCGGCGCTGTACAACAACTTTGGCAGCTTTCGTTCCAACCTGATGTCGCTGGTGCGCGCTGACGGCGCCATGGATTTGTTTGATGGTGTGCTGCGGGTGCGTGACGACCAAGGTCACATTTTGTTTGACCAGATTGACGACCAGCGCTACCTGGAGCTGATCGAAGAAGAAGTGCGCCCCTGGAGCTACATGAAGTTCCCCTACCTGCGCAGCCTGGGCGCGCAACGGGGCTGGTACCGCGTGGGGCCGCTGGCCCGGGTGCAAAACTGCGACTTCATTCCCAGCGCGCGTGCTGAACTCGAGCGCCAGGCCTTCGTTGCCTGGGGCCAGGGCGAGCCAGTGCATGCCACGCTGGCCTACCACTGGGCGCGCATGATCGAGATGCTGCACGCGGTCGAGGTCATTGCCGAACTGCTGTCAGACCCGGCGCTGCTGTCAGGCGACCTGCTCACCAGCGGCGTGCGCCAGCGCCACGGCGTCGGCATGATCGAGGCGCCGCGCGGCACCTTGATTCACGACTACGAAGTGGGCGACGATGACCTGGTGACACGCTGCAACCTGATCGTGTCCACCACCCACAACAACCAGGCCATGAACGAGGCGGTACGCGCGGTGGCGCGGGACTACCTGGACGGACAGGAACTCACCGAGGGCCTGCTCAACCACATCGAAGTTGCCATTCGCGCCTACGACCCCTGCCTGTCCTGCGCCACCCACGCGCTGGGCCAGATGCCACTGGACGTGACGCTGCTGGGGGCAGATGGCACGCTGCTGGACCGGATTCAGAGATCATGACCCGCTTAGTGGGAGGGCCTTCATTTATGGGATGTCTGGCCTTTGTAGAGAGACCCTGCCTCTGTGGGAGGCCTGCCTTTATTGAGAGGACCTGCCTTTGTGGGAGGCCCGCCCTCGGGCCGAAGGCTGTTCTGGGGGCATTCGCGGCGAGGGCGCCGCTCCCACAAGACGCCGCTCCCACAAGACGCCGCTCCCACAAGACGCCGCTCCCACAAGGCGCCGCTCCTACAAGGCGCCGCTCCCACAGAGTGCAGCTTCTGCTGGGCGCCGCTCCTACAGGCTTTCCATGACGCCCCCGCTGCTGGTGCTGGCCTGGGGCAATCTGAGCCGGGGTGATGATGCGCTGGGGCCGCTGTGCCTGGCCGCGCTGCGCGAGCAAGTGCCAGTGCGCTTGCAAGGCCAGGTCGAGTTTCTGGAAGATTACCAATTGCAAATTGAACATGCACTCGACTTGATCGGCCGGCAGCGCGTGCTCTTCATTGATGCCAGCGTGAACTGTCCCGCGCCGTTTGAGGTTACCGACGTATACCCGTCACAAGATGCCAGCTTCACCACCCACGCCCTGTCTCCGCAGGCCTTGCTGCAGGTCTACCAGGACGTACAGGGTGCCGCGCCACCGCCCTGCACCTTGCTGGCGATTCGTGGAGAAACATTTGAATTGGGCGAGCCCCCCAGCCCGGCGGCGCTGGCGCATCTGAACAGCGCTGCGTCCTGGGCTGCCCAATGGTTGTTAAAGGCCTCTTGAGCCCTTGCAAACTCAACCCAGCGCGTCGTTCACCTGCTCGTTAAATTCGGCCAGGCTTTGCGCCGTTTGCACTTCGCGCGGCAAGGCGTCACGGACCGAGAACACACCCAGAATCTTGTTGGCGTCGGTGACGATGGGGAGGTGCCTGAAGCCGCGCTCGATCATGATCAGCACCGCGTCGGCCACCTTGGTCTCGGGCACCACGCAAAACGGACCACGCGTCATGATGTCGGCCACCGTGGTGGTGGCGGGGTCGAGTGACTTGGCCACCAATCGGGTCATGAGGTCGCGCTCGGTCACGATCCCCAGCAGCGTGCTGCTTGAATCAATGACCAAGACACTGCCGCAATTGGCTCGTGTCATGACACAGGCCGCAGAGTAAACCGTGGCAGTGGGCACCACGCTGACCACATGGCGCTGCGCCATCGATTGAAAAACAGTGCGTTCGGGCATGGCAGGCTCCTTGGATGTCTTGGGGGTAACGGGTTCAACGCAGTGTGGCGTTGATTTTTTCCAGCGCCTGGGAGCCTGGGTTGAGTTGCTTGGCGCTCAGGGTATTGAGCGGCACGGCACAGGTGTTCATCGCCATATGCAGATCAGTCGCCAAGGGATCCACGTACAGCAGGCCGGTCACCACCTCGCCGCGCGCCTGATGCTCCTGCATGTAGCCCATGGCGGCGTAACGGTCGGTGGGGTCGTAGTTGGTGTGTAATTTGCGCAGGCGCAGCACCGAACCGTCATGTTGCTCCACCTCCACCACTTCGCCGGGGGCGTAGTCGGTGGTGATCTCATGGCCGGGCGTGATGAAATCGATGCGGCTCACCGCCTCGTTGTGCTGGCGCACGTAGTCGTAGCTCTTGGTGCTGCCGCCGTGGTTGTTAAAGGTCACGCAGGGGCTGATGACGTCAATGAAAGCTGCACCGCCATGGGCCATGGCACCTTTGATGAGCGGCACCAGTTGTGCCTTGTCGCCTGAGAAGCTGCGCGCCACATAGGTGGCACCCAATTGCAGGGCAATACCCACCAGATCCACCGGGCTGTCGCTGTTGATGACGCCTTTTTTGCTTTTGGAACCGCGGTCTGCCGTGGCCGAAAACTGGCCCTTGGTCAGGCCGTAGACCCCATTGTTTTCCACAATGTAGGCCATGCGCACGCCGCGCCGCATGGCATTGGCAAACTGACCCAGGCCAATGGATGCCGAGTCGCCGTCACCCGAAATACCCAGGTACAGCAACTCGCGGTTGGCCATGTTGGCGCCGGTCAGCACGCTGGGCATGCGCCCGTGCACGGTATTGAAACCATGCGATGCGCCCAGAAAGTAGTCGGGGGTTTTGGAGCTGCAGCCAATGCCTGACAGCTTGGCCACGCGGTGAGGCTCGATGTCGAGGTCCCAGCAGGCTTGAACGATGGCCGCCGAGATAGAGTCGTGGCCGCAGCCCGCGCACAGCGTTGAAATACGGCCCTCGTAGTCGCGCCGGGTGTAGCCGACCTTGTTGGTGTGCAGGGTGGGGTGATGCAGCCTGGGTTTGGCAATAAAAGTCATACGGTCTCCTTCTGCACGCTGTCGTGAATAGTGCGAATGATGAAACGTGCGGTGATGGGTGTGCCGTCGTAATGCAGCACCCGTACCAGCTTGGCCGGGTTGACCTCCAACTCGTTGATGAGCATGGTGCGCATCTGGCCGTCACGGTTCTGTTCTGCAACAAACACCTTGTCGTGCGCGGCAATGAATTCCCGCACGGAATCCGGAAATGGAAACGCGCACAGGCGCATGGCATCCACATGATCGCCATTGGCGTCAAGCACGTCGAGTGCCTCGCGCATGGCGGGAGTGGTCGAGCCGTAGTAAATGACGCCCAGCTTGGTGGGTTCCGCCGCCGGGCGGAACACCGGTTGGGGCACCATGTCTGCCGCCGTCTTGAACTTGCGCAGCAAGCGCTCCATGTTGTAGATGTAGTCGGCCCCAGCCTCGGAGTACATGGCTTGCGGATTGCGTGAGGTGCCACGGGTAAAAAAGGCACCCTTGCTGGGGTGAGTTCCTGGCAGGGTGCGCCACGGAATGCCGTCACCGTCCACGTCGCGGTAGCGGCCAAAGGGCTTGCCGGCTTCGAGTTCTTCGGCCGTCATGACCTTGCCGCGGTCGTATTCTTTGGCGTCGTCCCAGACAAAGGGCTTGCACAAGCGCTGGTTCATGCCGATGTCGAGGTCGGTCATGACAAAAATAGGCGTTTGCAGCCGTTCCGCCAGGTCGAGTGCGGCGGCCGAATGGGTAAAACACTCGTGCGGATCTTGCGGGAACAGCAGCACATGTTTGGTGTCGCCGTGGGATGCATAAGCGCATGACAGCAGGTCAGACTGCTGGGTGCGTGTCGGCATGCCGGTACTTGGCCCGCCGCGCTGCACATTGACGATGGTCACCGGAATCTCGGCAAAGTAAGCGAGGCCAATGAACTCGGTCATGAGCGACACGCCAGGGCCCGACGTGGCGGTAAAAGCCCGCGCCCCGTTCCAGCCCGCGCCCACCACCATACCAATCGAGGCCAGCTCGTCTTCGGCCTGCACGATGGCAAAACGGTGTTGTCCGGTGGCCGGATCAATACGGAATTTTTCGCAGTATTTTTGGAACGCCTCGGGGATGGATGTCGACGGGGTAATGGGGTACCAGGCCGCCACGGTGGCGCCCCCGTACACCAGACCCAGACCGGCAGCACTGTTGCCATCGGTAAAAATCTGGTCGCCCACGTTGTCGGCACGCTGCACCCGGATGCCCAGCGGCGCCTGCATGTGCTGTTTGACGTAGTCGCGCCCCATGTGCAGCGCCTTGATGTTGGATTCGAGCAAGCGCTCCTTGCCCTTGAACTGCTCGGCAAACAGTTTTTCGAACACTTCGGCATCCACGTCGAGCAGCACCGACAAGGCACCCACGTAAATGATGTTCTTGAACAACTGGCGCTGGCGCGGGTCGGTGTAAGCGTTGTTGGCAATCTCGGTCAGCGGCACGCCCATGTTGTGCACGTCGTCACGGAACTTGTCGGGCGGCATGGGCCGGGTGCTGTCATAAAACAGGTAGCCACCGGACTCGATTTCGGCAATGTCGGCATCCCAGGTTTGCGGGTTCATGGCCACCATCATGTCGACGCCACCGCGCCGCCCGTGGTAGCCCTTTTCGCAAACACGCGCTTCGTACCAGGTCGGCATACCCTGGATGTTGCTGGGAAAAATATTGCGCGGGCTCACGGGCACGCCCATGCGCATCACCGCCTTGGCAAACAGCTCGTTGGCCGAGGCCGAGCCCGAGCCATTGACATTGGCAAACTTGATGACGAAATCGTTGATGGCTTCTATGCGCTTCATGCGGCCTCCGGTTGGGCAATGTGGGCTGCGGCGGTGGACTGGGTGTCACGGCACCTGGGCCCCGCCTGCGTGGTGTTGAGCAAAAACTTCTGCATGTCCCAGGCGCCGGTTGGGCAGCGCTCGGCGCACAGGCCGCAGTGCAGACAAACGTCTTCGTCCTTCACCATGACGCGGCTGGTCTTAAGCTCGGCAGACACATACAAGTCTTGACCCGCATGCGTGGCCGGCGCTTTCAGGCGGCCTCTCAAATCGGCTTCATCGCCATTGGCGGTGAAGGTGATGCAGTCCATCGGGCAGATGTCGACGCAGGCGTCACATTCGATGCAGGTGTTGCGGTTGAACACGGTCTGCACGTCGCAGTTCAGGCAGCGGCTGGCTTCCTTGAACGCGGTGGCAGCGTCAAAACCGAGTTCAACCTCGATCTTGATGCTGGCCAGCGCGGTTTCGGCCGCAGCCCATGGCACTTTGTAGCGCAAATCATTCGACACATCGTTGTGGTAGCTCCACTCATGGATACCCATTTTTTGTGACATCAGGTTGGTCATGGGCGGGGGTCGGCGGGCCACGTCTTCACCGTTGATGAGCCGGTCGATCGACACCGCCGCCTCGTGCCCCTGGGCCACGGCGGTGATGATGTTTTTGGGTCCATAAGCGGCATCGCCGCCAAAGAACACCTTGGGCTGCGTCGACTGGAAAGTGCCCTCGCCCAGCACGGGTAGGCCCCATTTGTCGAACGCGATGCCGCAATCGCGCTCGATCCAGGGGAACGAGTTTTCCTGGCCCACCGCCACCAGCACCTCGTCGCAAGGCACCAGCACATCGGGCTCGCCAGTTGGCACCAGACTGCGCCGGCCCTTGGCGTCGTATTCGGCGCGCACAATCTCGAACGTCATGCCGGTCAGCTTGCCGCTGTTGTGCTCAAACGATTTGGGCACGTGGTAGTTCAGAATTGGGATGCCCTCATGCTGCGCGTCTTCTTTTTCCCAGGGCGAGGCTTTCATTTCTTCGAAGCCGCTGCGCACGATCACCTTGACGTCTTTGCCGCCCATGCGCCGCGCCGAGCGGCAGCAGTCCATGGCGGTGTTGCCGCCACCGAGCACAATCACGCGCTCGCCCACCTTGGTGATATGGCCAAACGACACCGAGGCCAGCCAGTCAATACCAATGTGGATGTTGGCGGCCGCCTCTTGGCGGCCTGGTGCGTCCAAGTCGCGCCCACGCGGTGCGCCGCAGCCGACAAACACCGCGTCGTAGCCCTGGCCCAGCAGCGCCTGCATGGAATCGATGCGTTGGCCATTTTTAAACGTCACACCCAGGTCGAGGATGTAACCAGTTTCTTCGTCCACCACCGACTCGGGCAGCCGAAAACGCGGAATTTGCGAGCGAATAAAACCACCCGCCTTGGCTTCGCTGTCAAACACCGTCACCTCATAACCCAGCGGCGCCAGATCGCGCGCCACCGTCAGGGATGCCGGCCCGGCACCCACGCAGGCAATGCGCTTGCCGTTGGCTGGCGCCACCGTGGGCATGCGCGACTTCACGTTGTCCTTGAAGTCAGCGGCCACCCGTTTCAGGCGGCAAATAGCCACCGGTTCGGGTTTTTTGCTGTTGTTTTCCTCCACGCGGCCACGCCTGCAGGCGGGCTCACAGGGGCGGTCGCAGGTGCGACCCAAAATGCCCGGAAACACATTGCTCACCCAATTGATCATGTAAGCGTCGCTGTAGCGACCCTGACCAATCAGGCGAATGTATTCGGGTACGGGGGTATGGGCCGGGCAGGCCCATTGGCAGTCGACGACCTTGTGGAAATAGGCCGGATTGGCGACATTGGTAGCTTGCAAAGTTGTCTCCTTGCCCTGCAAACGCTTGCGAAATGATGCTGCAGGTGAGGGGGCATCCTACGCTGTTCCATCGCTCTGGCACGCCATGAAAACCTGCGATTTGCCAATTTGCTGATCTAGATCAAAAAACTTTCTTGCCCAAAAAAATCGCTTGGAAACTTGATTTGGCTCAAACATACGGACCGATCGGCCGCCAAAATGGATTCCTTCCAGACCAGGAGCAACCATGAATTCACTACAGCACCTTCAACAGTTCAAAGCCCTTGACGCCTGCCACCAACAAATTCACGAACACTTGACCGAGATGGTCGATTTGCTGGAGCGGCTGGATACCGAGAGCGACAGCCCGGATTGCCGTCAAAAGGCCAAGGCCATCGAAGCCTTTTTTTCGGAGGTCGCCCGCTCGCACCATGCCGAAGAAGAAAAAGACA
>JAQSDS010000415.1:8386-15130 GCA_029946045.1 Rhodoferax sp. | reverse complement strand
CCTGGCCAAAGGCGCCAAGGCCAACCACCTGGCCTACCTGGGCGACGCCACCCTGGGCGAACGCGTCAACTACGGTGCCGGCTCCATCACCGCCAATTACGACGGCGCCTTCAAGCACCGTACCATCATCGAAGCCGATGCCCACATTGGCAGCAACTGCGTGCTGATTGCGCCCGTGACCATTGGTGCCGGCGGCACGGTGGGAGGCGGATCAACATTGACCAAAGACACCGCGCCGCTGGCCCTCACGGTGGCACGCGGTCGCCAGATCAGCATCCCGAACTGGAAGCGGCCAAGCAAATAACTGCCGTCGCATGTCACAAGGGCAGCGGCACCCGCGCGCCAAACTTGCTGCGCTTCACGCTGAAAAAAGTCTTGACGTTGCGCACGTTGGTGTCAAAAGTGAACAGGCGCTGGGTCAGCGCCAGGTAGTCAGGCATGTCGCGCGCGTGCACCACCAGGCAAAAATCCGGCCCCGGTGACACGCGGTAGCACTGTTGCACCGCGACATCCTGCGCCACTTTCAACTCGAAAGCCTCCAGCGACTCCTGGTCTTGCCGGTCCAGCGTGATTTCAACCACGGCGCACAGGCCATGACCGATGACGCTGGCCAGCGCATCAACACTGAGCACGGCAATTTCGCGCTCGATCAAGCCCGCCTCATGCAGGCGCTTGACGCGGCGCAGGCAGGTGGGCGGCGACACATGCACCAGCTCGGCCAGGGCCTGGTTGCTCAGTGACGCATCGGTTTGCAGGCGCTCCAGCAGCTGCAGGTCGATGGCGTCAAGTTCAGGTGGGGCTGGGTTCATGTCAGGGTCTTGTCGGCCGTCGCGCCGTGAGGGGCAGCTAAGCGCACCCGTGTCGGGCACGCTGGCACTCAGGCCTTTTGTGTTGCCGCAGCGCGGCGTCGCTCCAGCCAGGCTTGCAGCTCGCCAATGAGCCCTTTGCGAAAGGCGAGCACGCACAGCACAAAAATCACGCCAATGATCACGTTGACCCAGGAACCGACCTTGTCGGCCAGCGTGTTTTGCAGCGCAATCACAATGCCGGCGCCCATCACCGGGCCAAAGAAGGTGCCAACGCCGCCCAGCAAGGTCATCAGGATCACTTCACCGGACATGGTCCAGTGCACATCGGACAAGGTGGCAAAACCCATGATCAGGGTTTTGAGCGAGCCAGCCAGACCCGCCAGCGCCGCTGACAAAACAAAGGCCAGCAGCTTGTAGCGGTCGACCTGGTAGCCCAGTGAAATGGCGCGCGGCTCGTTTTCCCGGATCATCTTGAGCACTTGGCCAAAAGGTGAGTGAACGATGCGCGAGATCGTCAAAAAAATCGCTGCAAAAATAGCCACCACCAGGTAATACATGGCGGTATCGGACTGCAGCGACAGCACCCCAAACAACGCACCACGCGGCACCCCTTGCAGGCCGTCCTCACCGCCGGTAAAGGGGGCTTGCAAGCAAACAAAATAGACCATCTGCGCAATGGCCATGGTGATCATGGCGAAATAAATCCCCTGGCGGCGGATGGCCACCAAACCCACCACCAGACCAATCAGGCCCGAGCCGATCATCCCCGCGATGATGCCGAGTTCCGGCGTGAAGTTTTGCGACTTGATCAGGTAGCCGGTGATGTAAGCCGCCGAGCCAAAAAATGCCGCATGACCAAAAGACAGCAAACCGGTAAATCCCAGCAGCAGGTTGAAGGCACAGGCAAAAATGGCGAAGCACAGCAGCTTCATGACAAACACCGGGTAGAGCCCGAGACTGGGTGCCAGCAATGCCAGCAAGAGCAACAGGGCGTAAGTGACCCAAAGAAGTTTGTTGGCCGGATTCATCAGTTTGCTATCGGTTGTAGGCTTCATCGCTCAGGTCTCCTTGCCAAAAAGGCCCGCCGGGCGAATCATCAGCACGATCACCATGATGACAAACACCACAATGCTGGAGGCTTCGGGATAGAACACGCGTGTCAGTCCTTCGATCACGCCCAGGCCCAGACCGGTCAGGATCGAACCCATGATGGAGCCCATGCCACCGATCACCACCACGGCAAAGACCACGATGATCAAGTTGGAGCCCATCAGCGGATTCACTTGAATGATGGGCGCAGCCAGCACACCGGCCAGCGCGGCCAGGGCGGCACCGGCACCATAGGTGAGCATCACCATCAAGGGCACATTGATACCAAAGGCTTGCACCAGCGGCGCGTTTTCGGTACCGGCGCGCAAATAGGCGCCCAGCCGCGTGCGCTCGATCAGGTACCAGGTTCCCAGACACACCAACAGCGACACCAGCACCACCCAGGCGCGGTAGTTCGGCAGCACCATGAAACCCAGGTTGGTGGCACCCGACAGGAGTTCGGGCACGTTATAGACTTGCCCCGAGACGCCGTAGAGCTCGCGAAAAATACCTTCGGCAATCAAGGCCAGACCGAAGGTAAGCAGCAGACCATAGAGCGGATCGAGCTTGTAGAGGTGCTTGAGAAAGAGCCGCTCAATGACCACCCCCAGCACCCCAACGGTCAGCGGCGCCAGCAACAGCGCCCACCAGTAGTTGATGCCAAAGGAGTCCAACATGATCCAGGCGGCAAAGGCCCCCAGCATGTAGAGCGCCCCGTGGGCAAAATTGACAATGCCCAGGAGACCAAAAATGACCGCCAGCCCGAGGCTGAGCAGGGCATAAAACGCGCCATTGACCAGACCCAGTAGCAACTGGCCTAGAAAAGCTTGATGGGGAATACCGAAAATTTCCATGAAAGCTCGTTAGTTCTTGCTTTGAAAGGCAGTCAATGACGACATTGGCGGATGAACCCTTGGCGACGGCTTATTTTTTAAGCAGTGCGCACTTGGATTCGGCCGGCGTGGTGAAGGCCTGGTCACCAGGAACCTTGGTCACAAACTTGTAGTAATCCCAGGGCGTGGTCGAGTCTTTGGGGGCTTTGACCTGGTACAGGTACATGTCGTGGATCATGCGGCCGTCGGCACGAATCTGACCCTTGTTGTAAAAGTCGTCGATTTTCATGTCTTTCAGGGTCGACATGACCTTGTCGGCGTCCGTGGTACCCGCCGTCTGCACGGCCTTCAGGTAATTGAAGGCAGCGGAATAGTCGGCAGCCTGGACACTGGACGGCATGCGCTTGAATTTTTCAAAGAAGCGTTTGGCAAACTTACGCGAGGCATCGTCCTGGTTCCAGTACCAGCTGTCGGCCACCTGTAGCCCCTCGGTATTGGCCAGGCCCAGGCTGTGAATTTCGTTGATGAACACCAGCAGGCCGATCGGCTTCATGGTCTTGAGAATGCCAAATTCTTTGGCCGACTTCATCGCGTTGCTGAAGTCACCGCCGGCATTGGCCAAGCCCAGCACCTGGGCTTTGGACGACTGCGCCTGCAACAGGAAGGAGGAAAAGTCAGAGGCATTGAGCGGATGCCGAACAGAACCCACCACGGTGCCACCGTTGGCCTTCACGATGGTGGTCGCATCTGCTTCCAGCGAATGGCCAAACGCATAATCGGCCGTCAGAAAGAACCAGCTTTTGCCGCCCGCCTTGACCAGGGCGGAGGCGCCTACCTTGGCCAGGGCCACGGTGTCATAGGCGTAATGCACGGTATAGGGCGTGCAGGCTTCGTTGGTCAGGCGGGCTGAGCCGGCACCAATCGAAAAGAAAGGGCGCTTTTTTTCTTCGGCCAATTTGGCCATCGCCAGGGCCGTGCCCGAGTTGGTTCCGCCAATCAGCATCGACAGACCATCCTTGTCAATCCACTCACGCGCTTTGGAGCTGGCCACGTCGGCCTTGTTCTGGTGGTCGGCGGTCAGCACTTCAATCGGACGATTCAGCACCTTGCCGCCGAAATCCTGGGCTGCCCACTTGACCATTTCGCCGCCGGCGGGACCGTCAAGGTCGGCGTAGACACTGGACATGTCGGTAATGAATCCGATTTTGACCGGGCCGGTGTTCTGGGCTGAGGCGGCAGCGGCAAAGCCGACGGCCAGGGCGGTAACGAGCATCTTTAGTTTCATGGTGTCTCCAGAGGGGTTGCGTAGTTGTTACGAGGCGGGAAAAAAGGGCTTAGGGCTTGGCAAGCGCGGCGTCAAACGCCCAGATATTCTTGCAACATGCCCATGTTGTTCGTCAATTCGGCTTGGGCAAACTCTTTCACGATGCTGCCGTGCTCCATGACATAAAAACGGTCGGCCAACGGCGCTGCAAAGCGGAAGTTTTGCTCCACCAGCACGATGGTGTAACCCTTGCTTTTCAGCATGACGATCATTTCGGCCAACTTTTGCACGATCACCGGGGCCAGTCCTTCCGAAATTTCATCGAGCAACAGCAGGCGCGCGCCAGTGCGCAGAATGCGCGCCACGGCCAGCATCTGTTGCTCGCCGCCGGACAAGCGTGTTCCAGGGCTGGCTGAGCGCTCCTGCAAGTTGGGGAACATCGCATAGATTTCGGCGATGCTCATGCCGCCAGGTGCCAGGGTGGGCGGCAACATCAAATTTTCTTCTGCCGTCAAGCTGGCAAAAATGCCGCGCTCTTCCGGGCAGTAACCGACCCCTTGATGCGCCACCTTGTGCGGCGCCATCTGGATGGTCTCAATGCCCTTGATCCTGATGGCGCCCTTGCGGCTGCCGGTCAGGCCCACAATGGCGCGCAATGTGGTGGTTCGCCCGGCGCCATTGCGCCCGAGCAAGGTCACCACTTCGCCTTCGTTGACGGTCAGGTTGACACCATGCAGGATGTGGGACTCGCCATACCAGGCGTGCAGATTTTCAATGCGTAAAAATTCTGTGCTCATTCAGTGGGCACCCTGAAGTTCAGTGTTAGCGGTGCCCATATAGGCCTCGATCACCAGCGGATTTTTTGACACCTCGGCGTAGGGACCGTCTGCAATGATGGCGCCACGCTGCAGCACCGTGATGCGATCGGCGATCTTTGACACCACATTCATGTTGTGCTCCACCATCAGGATGGTGCGCCCGGCAGACACCTTTTTAATGAGTTGTGTGACCCGGTCCACGTCTTCGTGGCCCATGCCCTGCGTGGGCTCGTCCAGCAGCATCAGCTCGGGCTCCAGCGCCAGTGTGGTGGCCAGCTCCAGGGCGCGCTTGCGGCCATAGGGCAGATTAACGGTCATCACGTGGGCAAAGTCCTGCAAGTCAACATCGGCCAGCAGTTGGTGGGCGCGCTCATGCAGCGGAAACAAGGTGCTTTCCGCTTTCCAGAAATGAAATGACGTGCCCAGATTGCGCTGCAACGCGGCGCGCACGTTTTCCAGCACCGTCATGTGCGGAAAAACGGCTGAAATCTGGAACGAACGCACAATCCCGCGACGCGCCGTTTGGGCCGGCCGTTCCGACGTGATGTCACAGTCATTGAACAAAATGCTGCCCGAGGTGGGCGGCAAAAACTTGGTCAGCAAATTGAAGAAGGTCGTTTTTCCCGCGCCGTTGGGACCAATCAGGGCGTGAATGTGGCCGCGACGAACCTTCAGGTCCACATGGTTGACCGCCACAAAGCCCTTGAATTCCTTGGTCAAACCACGGGTTTCGAGAATGAAATCCAATGACAAATTGCGCTCCCTCTGGCTGCCTGAGCTTGACCAGCACGGGGTCACTCAAAGCGAATTTACATGCTAACGAATTGCACAGCTTGTGGGTACAGGGTTAGCACCTAGGTAATTTCACTTGCTCGACCACAGCTTTTCAGGTGTAGTGCAAGCGGCCAGGGTGCGCTGTGCCCAACAAGCTGACACTGTAAACCAGACAATGCAATATCTTTAAATATTTCACGAAATATTATTTTTTGAAATATTTTATTTATTTTTAAAAAATACGAAATAACATTTCTCATGGAAACATTTTTCAAATAAATATTTCTCTAAAACAACCGTAACATTGGTCAACTCAATTTTGGAGCAGTCTATGTGTGGCATTGTCGGCGCCGTATCCCATCAAAACATCGTCCCTATCCTGGTGCAAGGCCTGGCCAGGCTCGAATACCGGGGTTATGACTCCTGTGGCGTAGCGGTGTACGCCAACGGCTTGACGCGCGCCCGCAGCACCGCGCGGGTGTCTGAGCTGATGGAACAAATCGACGCCACCCGGCTGCAGGGAAGCACCGGCATTGCCCATACCCGCTGGGCTACCCACGGCGCACCCGCCGTGCACAACGCGCACCCGCACTTCAGCCATGGTCCGGGGCCTGATGCCGCCAGCCGCCCAGGGCGCATTGCCTTGGTGCACAACGGCATCATTGAAAACCACGACGAATTGCGCGCCATGCTACAGGCCAAGGGTTATGTGTTTCTGAGCCAGACCGACACCGAGGTCATTGCCCATCTGGTCGACAGCCTGTACGACGGCGACCTGTTTGAAGCTGTCAAGGCCTCGCTGGCATCGCTGCAAGGTGCCTACGCCATTGCCGTTTTCTGCAAGGACGAGCCGCACCGCCTGATTGGCGCCCGTGCCGGCTCACCGCTGATTCTGGGTGTCGGCACCGACGCGCATTACCTGGCCAGCGACGCCATGGCCCTGGCCGGCGTGACCGACCAGATTGTTTACCTGGAAGAAGGCGACGTGGCCGACATCCAGTTGGGCAAATACTGGCTGGTGGACAAGGCCTTCAAAGCCCTGAGCCCGACCCAGCGCCCGGTCAAGACCGTGCATGCGCACAGTGGCGCGGCTGAGCTGGGCCCCTACCGCCACTACATGCAAAAGGAAATTTTCGAGCAGCCGCGCGCCATTGCCG
>JAQSDS010000415.1:0-8376 GCA_029946045.1 Rhodoferax sp. | reverse complement strand
CGACACGCTGGAGGGTGTTGACGGCATCGTTCCCGAGTTGTTTGATGGCACACATGCCAGCGCGGCGCGGGTCTTCAAAGACATCGACTCGGTGCTGATTCTGGCCTGCGGCACCAGCTACTACAGCGGCTGTACCGCCAAGTACTGGCTGGAAAGCATCGCCAAGATACCCACGCAAGTGGAAGTAGCCAGCGAATACCGCTATCGCGACTCGGTCCCCAACCCACGCACACTCATCGTCACCATCACCCAGTCGGGCGAAACCGCCGACACACTGGCCGCGCTGCGTCACGCGCAAAGCCTGGGCATGACGCACACCCTGACCATTTGCAACGTGGCCACCAGCGCCATGGTGCGCGAATGCGAACTGGCCTACATCACGCGCGCCGGCGTGGAAATTGGCGTAGCCTCCACCAAAGCCTTCACGGCCCAGCTGGCCGGCCTGTTTTTGCTGACACTGGCGCTGGCGCAGTCGCGCGGTTTGCTCAGCGATGCCGAAGAAGCCCGCCACATCAAGGCCATGCGGCATCTGCCTGCCGCGTTGCAAGCCGTGCTGGCGCTGGAGCCGCAAGTGATGGCCTGGGCGCAGGACTTTGCCAAGATGGAAAACGCCTTGTTTCTGGGCCGCGGCCTGCATTACCCGATTGCCCTTGAAGGCGCGCTGAAACTCAAGGAAATCAGCTACATCCACGCCGAGGCCTACCCGGCCGGTGAGCTCAAGCATGGCCCGCTGGCGCTGGTCACCAGTGCCATGCCGGTGGTGACCGTGGCACCTAACGACGCGCTGCTGGAAAAACTCAAGAGCAACATGCACGAAGTGCGCGCCCGTGGCGGCGTGCTGTATGTGCTGGCCGACGCCGACTCGCACATTGCCAGCGCCGAAGGCCTGCACGTGATCCGTATGCCCGAGCACTATGGCGAACTCTCGCCCATGCTGCACGTGGTGCCGCTGCAATTGCTGGCCTACCACACGGCGTGTGCGCGGGGGACGGATGTAGACAAACCGAGGAACCTTGCGAAATCGGTCACCGTCGAGTGACCCCCATCGGACCCCTGCCGCAGAACCACGGCAGAGAGTCCCCGAAAGTTCTCACAGTCAGCAGCGGACCTGTCAACCTCGACATTCGACCGCTGAGCAGCGAGCAGGGCATGCAGCAAGTGTCATTACCCCGGGCCGAGGCCGCCGCTTGGGTATGCCGCATGCTTGAAGTGCACAACATGGAACGTTTCGTACGCGGCCTTGGTGCCTACAGTGACACCAGAACCTACAAGGCAGCGGTTCATACCGAGGAGTCTTGCGCTGAGGTGTTGAGCGTGTACTGAGGGCCCAAGTCGGGCAAGACAGGCCGCTTGCCCTGTTGAAACACTTGGGAAAATTCATGGTATTTATCAATATTCAATAAAAAACATCCAAAACCCCCCAAATGGGGGGTTTCCAGGCCGGACGGTTCTGCATACGATGACCTGCAGATACATCGAACCGTATGAGCAACCAGGATGGACAAAGAGACTGTCACTATGCGTATTGCGGCAGACGCAAAGAGGACTTACACCTTACGCCGGATGATGATCGCCCTTGACCGCATGATTGCAGGGCAAACGAAAGAGCG
This sequence comes from Rhodoferax sp., assembly GCA_029946045.1. GTDB lineage: Bacteria > Pseudomonadota > Gammaproteobacteria > Burkholderiales > Burkholderiaceae_C > Rhodoferax. Next base: position 6,766 of record JAQSDS010000415.1, on the reverse strand, counting down.
AAGAAAAAAAGACGTCGCGTGGGCCTCGCTGTGGCACAGAACCTGGAAAACCCTTTCATCCAAAACCAAGTAAGCAACGGGAGAATCAGCAATGGCACATTTCCTCACCTGGGTGCCCAGGGGCGTTTACGCCAAGTTTGTCGGCACCTGCAGCGGGTCTGATGTGGAGCGCGCCTTTCGAGGGCTTAGCGACGACGCGCGTTCTGATCAAATCCGCTATGCCATTTTTGACTATCTGGACGTTGATCGGGTCGACATCACGGATTCGGAGTTGGAGACCACCGCCGCCTTTGACATTGGCTTGGCGTACTCGCTGCCCTCGCTCAGGGTGGCCAGTGTTGCGACTGACGAGCAGCTTCTTGAGCTATGGCGGCGTTTTGTCGACCTGGAAAAATTGCCCGGAAGACACGGAGTCTTCCCGACCGTTTCAGCCGCCCAGGACTGGTTGGCGCAAAGTCCGCCCGTTCCGAATTACCTGAGGTCAGGCCGATTTCTGTGAGGCAGATGCCCTGCAGCAATCCGTTGATGTCACAGGAACCCTCTGAGAACGATGGCGGAGGGTGTGCCGGAAAAAAGCCGCTGATGTGTTCGGTAAACTCGGCGACCGAGCAAACCTATTCCGTCACGGTGGAGTAGTTTTGCCACAGGGCGTGGAGTGATTTTTATTTTTTCTTGTCTTTCGATGTCTTCACCCGCGCACGTGCTGTGGGCTTGCCAAGCGCCATTGGCACGGCATCGTCCAGTAAATCCGGGGTACTTGGTGCTGGCAGGTAGTTGGCTCGGTTCAATACCTTATTGCCGGTTTTGGCCTCCAGCGCTTTACGCGCATTGCCGGCGATTTTCCCACCTTCCTTGGCAGAGGTGCGGTTTTCATCAAAGCCCATGGCATCGCTGCGGCGAGCAATCTCTGTGGTGCTGGCTTCGCCCAGCATGGTGAAGATCAGCTCCAGATCGGTCATGTGGTCGCGCAGGTTGTTGCCTGTTTTCACCCGGTCCAAGCTTTTGAGTTGGCTGTGCTCGGTGGGCGTCACGCCAAAGGTGGCGCGAGCGATTTCAGCGGTCAGGATGGAATACTCTTTGCCCTCGGCCACGCCACGCGCCTTCCACTCGTCGGTTAGCTCCCCCCGCACACTGATGGAGCGCAGCCGTTTTTCAATCCACGCTTGCGGGTAGCCCTTGGCCTGGGTACAGCGCACGGGCGCGGGCGCTGGCCAGCTCGGGGTTTTCAATCTCTTGCACCCGCTCGTAACCCACTTGCGCCAGCCAGCGTTTGAAGGGCTCGGCCTTGGGTGAAGGAATAGACTGGATGATGCGGAACAGGCCTTCGGTGTTGGCGCAGTTCACTCGTTGTGCACCGCCAGCAGTCTCAAGTCGAAGGGGGGTGGCAATTTGCCCCCACCCTTTGGCCAGTTCGGGGTCACGGCGGCGCAGGTCTTTGACATAGCCCTCTGGCTGCACTGAATCGGTCAACACCGCCACCACATCCACAATGGCAAACCACCATTCCTCGTTGTGCCAGACACGACGGATGGTGGTCTCTTGAAAAACCGCGATGTGGTTTGCAGGTTCGGTATGAAGATGGGGGGTTTGCAAACGGTGCTCCTCCGAATAACTGTTATTTCATACAGTATACACAAGGCCTATGTCGAGTAAAATCAAGGCCGCAGGCAAGCGCAAGGTTTGTAGAGGCCGATGGCCACACTGGCAGCCCGAATGGATAGGACACTCGAACTTGGGGCCTGCATTTTTTTGCCTGATCTGTGTAAAAAACGTCTAACTTATTTACCAACGGTAAAAGGAGTTGAGCCAGCGTTTACGCTGGCTTTCTTTTTTGTGCGTGCGTCTATGGCAACCGATGGTCATATTTGCGTTTCAGATCACGGCGCTTGTTGCTGTAGTCAACATAAAACGACGTAATCAAGCGTCGGCTCATGTCTGGCATGCGTTTCAGAATGACAACAAAGTCAAATTTTTGAAGCCACACATAAGTGTTGATCGTCTTGTCGCCCTCTTCATGGTCCCAGTGCAAGATATTTGGGTCTGACACATGGTCAAGCATCGGGCGCGCCCAAGGTAACTTCTTTTTCGGGTACTTTACTGCACCGGCATCCTGGAACGACACAATTTCAATTGTGGCAACTTTATCGTTGCAACGGTGGTGTCAGCGCCACGAATTTCAAGTTAGCCCGCTCAATTGAAGGCAACTTTGCGTAGCAGTACATCGACTCGGTCGTAGTTGATGCAGCCGTCCCGGTGCACCGGTGACACCACCATTTCAAACATGACACGCAGGCCAGGGGGCACGTCCGAAACAGGCGAAGTCAAGTCGCGGAAGACCTGTTTGCCGCCGCTGAAGAAGTTGAAGTCAATGACCGTGCGCCGGCTCAAGGTCTGGTTTGAATCATTGTTCAGCGTGCCGGACACAAAGGCGTAGCAGCTCGTTGCGTTGATTGAGGAAATTTTGCGCTCAATCTGGTAATCAACGCTGACGCCAGCCCCCAAGGCCACACGGTGTTTTTCCAGTCCCGCGCCAGGCAAAGGCGACGGCACGGGGCGCGGTGCTTCGACGGGTTGGGTGGTACAGGCGCCGATCATCATGATCAGCGGGATCAAGCAGACCCACGCCTTGCGCCAGATAGAAAGCAAACGTTGCATGGTCTTGCGGTTCAGATGGTTGACAAGCAGCCGCAGGCCCTACTTCACCACCAGCACCGGCACCGTGGACAGCTGAATCACCTTGGTGGTGACCGAGCCCATGAACAGGCCCACCACGCTGCCAAAGCCGTGGGCGCCCATGACAATCAGGTTGCAGCCTTTGTCCTTGGCCATCTCGACCAGAGTCGGGGCTGCCTCCCCGATCATGATGTGGGCTGAGTAGGCCAGGCCGGCGGCGTCCAGCTTTTGCCGGGCTTGGGCCAGCGCCGCTTCGCCCGCTTCGCGATGAAAATCTGCAACGACCTTTTCGTCGATAAAGCGGGTGATGTCGCTTGACAACGGCGCTTGTACATTGACCAGCAGCAGTTGCGGCGGTGTCACCCGGCTCGCGGCCTCAGTGAGAATGTAGTCAATGACTTTGAGCGACGGCACCGAGCCGTCGACGGCAATCAGCCAGGATGTGTTCATTGCGGCGCTCCTCAGTTTTTCGGGTTGACGGACTCGGACGACAGTTCCACGGCCTTGGCCGGCTTGCGCCGGCTGCCCAGCCACTTGCCCACCAACACCACCAGCAAGGCACCGGTGGCGGCGAAGATCTGGCTGGCGTAAGGAACGCTCGCAGCTACCGCTGGCGGCATGGCCGGGTCGGTGAGCAGCATGCCGCCAGCAATCCAGCCCAGCAGTGCCGCACCCAGGGTGATGACCACGGGGAGGCGGTCCATCAGGGTCAGCACCAACTTGCTGCCCCAAACCACAATCGGGATCGACACCAGAATGCCGAAGGTGACCAGCACCATGGAGCCATGCGATGCGCCGGCCACGGCAATGACGTTGTCCAGGCTCATGACGGCATCGGCCACCACAATGGTCTTGATGGCCGCCATCAGGGTGGTACCGCCGTCAATGCCTTCGTGCTCGTCGTCGCTTTCGGGCAGCAGCAGCTTGACGCCAATCCATAGCAAGAGCAGCGCACCCACAATTTTGAGGTAAGGCAGGGCCAGCAGTTGCAACGCAAAAAAGATCATCACCACGCGCAGGCCGATGGCACCAATCACGCCCCAGAAGATGCCTTTGTTGCGTTGTTCAGGCGGCAATTTGCGGCAGGCCAGGGCAATGACCACGGCGTTGTCGCCACCGAGCATGATGTCGATGGCGATGATCTGGAGCACGGCGATCCAGAACAGGGAGGAGCTGATGTCAGGCATGAAGAAACTCGGTTGTGAGCGGCTGATCTTACCCAATCTGCAACATGTGGCCGCCACCCGTTGCGATGGACAAGGCCAAGAGTTGCCTGGCGCACAGACCGAGGAGCAATTTGAGAGCTACAGTAGCTGGTGCCAATTCACCAACCAACATCATGACCAACGCCCTGTGGTTTTTACTGGTCGGTGGTCTGTTGCTGACCCGGGGATTAACCGCGTCCCTGCTCAAAAACCTGCCCGTGACGCCAGCCATTGTCTATCTGGCCGTGGGACTGCTGGTCGGCCCGACGGCAATCAACTTCTTTCACTTCAATCCGCTCAAGCAGTCTGCGCTGCTGGAGATGATGACCGAAGTCGTGGTGCTGATCTCACTGTTTTCAGCCGGTGTCAAGATGCCGGTACCGGTCAGCCTCGCCCGCTGGCGCGCGCCGATTTTGCTGGCTTCGGTGTCGATGGTAGCCAGCGTCGGCCTGATTGCTGCCTTTGCCTTTTACGCCCTGGGCTTGCCACTGGGTGCGGGCATCTTGCTGGGGGCCATTCTGTCGCCGACCGACCCGGTGTTGGCAACCGATGTGCAGACCCGCCATCCGGGCGATCGCGACCAGCTACGCTTCACCCTGACCTGCGAAGCCGGCATGAACGACGGCAGCGCTTTTCCGTTTGTGATGCTGGGACTGGGCTTGCTCGGGCTGCACGAGCTGGGCGAGTCCGGCCTGCGCTGGGTACTGGTCGATGTGCTTTGGGCCACAGCAGCGGGCATTGCCATCGGGGTCGCAGCTGGCGTGGCACTGGCGCTCGGGGGTCGCAAATTGCGCCAACTGGCACCGAGCGAGACACTCATGAACGATTTTCTCGGGCTGGGGCTGATCGGCGTGGTCTATGGTTTGAGTGTGATGGTGGATGCCTGGGGCTTTCTGGCGGTCTTTTTTGCCGCCGTGGCCCTGCGGCAGACTGAAGTCAGGCAGCTCAACGCACAAGCACAAGTCCCGGCTCAAGTGCCTGGCCAGGGGACTGAAGCAGCAACACACACCACGGAGCCACAGGTCGCAGCCACGACCATCAGTGCGCAAGCGCTGGTCTTCAAGGAGCACCTGGAACGGCTCTCGGAAATGGTGCTGGTGCTGCTGCTCGGTGGCTCGCTGTTTCTTGATTCCTGGAGCTGGCGCGCCGTGGCGCTGGCAGGGTTTGTCTTTGCCATCGTGCGCCCCATCAGCGTCATGGCGGGCCTGCTGGGCAGCCGCACGCCCTGGACCATTCGCAGCCTGGTCGCCTGGTTTGGCGTGCGTGGCATTGGCTCCCTTTACTACCTGATGTATGCCATCCAGCATGGCCTGCCTGAAAGTCTGGCACTGGAACTGATGCAGTTGACGCTGATCGTGGTCACCTTGTCCATCTTTGTGCATGGCACCAGCGTCAAGCCCTTGCTTGGACGCTTTTGGCGCTACCACCAGCCCTTGCCTAAAAAACATCCAGACACCCCGCCGCCGCCCGATCAGTTGTGATTTTTGCTTCTTTGCGCCTTCAGCACCACAGGCGTATGGCGCAAGTTGCGCAGCGCGTTGTCGAGCTGATGCACATCGCGCACGGCAATGATGAACTTCATGTCAATGGCGCCCTGTGGTGACTCGTCGGCCATCGTGACCTGGCTGATGTCGACCTCGGCAGCGGCCAGCGCTGCGGCCACTTTGGCAAGCACGCCTTTGGCATTGTTGACCGTGACCACAATGGCAGTCTCGAAGGCACGCACGGGTTCATCCGACCACTCCACCACCATGAAGCGCTCACTGTCCTTGTTCCTGAGTTTGACGGCCACCGGACAATCGCTGTCGTGAATGGTCAGACCCTCGCCGCGACCCAGGTAGCCAACGATGGCATCGCCAGGAATGGGTCGACAGCAGGTGGCAAAACGAACCGAGGTGTTCTCGCTGCCGTCAATGGTCACGCAGCCCTGGGCCAGCGTCTCGCCGGCGGTAAAACGCTCACGCGTGAGCAACAGCGGGTTGGGCTTTTGGCCAACATCTGACAGCAACTTGGCCAGGCGCTTGGCGACAATGCTGGCAATGCGCCGGCCCAGGCCGATTTCAACCAGCAAATCGGAACGGTTGCGATTGCCACTGAAACGCAGCAGCTTGTCCCAGACATCGGCCATCGGCCCCTGCTCTTGCTCCTGCGGCAGGTAGTCAATACCTTCGGCACGCAAGGCTTGCGCCAGCATTTTTTCACCCAGGTTTTGTGAATCATCCTGCGCCAGTGAGCGCAAATGCTGGCGGATTTTGGAGCGCGCCCGGGCCGTGCGCACAAAGCCCAACCAGGCCGGATTGGGGTAAGAGCCCGGGTCGGTGATGACCTCGATCACATCCCCGTTATGCACCTCGGTGCGCAACGGAACCTGCTCGTTGTTGACCCTGGCCGCCACCGCCTGGTCACCCACACTGCTGTGAATGGCGTAGGCAAAGTCGACCACCGTGGCACCGCGCGGCATCGCCATGATGCGGCTTTTAGGGGTGAACACATACACCGCATCGGGGAACAGGTCGACCTTGACATGCTCCCAAAACTCGGCAGCGTCATGCGTTTCATCGCCAATATCCAGCAGGGACTGCAACCATTTCGACCCCAGGCGGTCGGGATTGGCGTTGGATTCGTTGGGACTTTCCTTGTACAGCCAATGCGCGGCGACACCGGTTTCAGCCACCAGATGCATGGCTTCGGTGCGCACCTGAAATTCGACATTGATGCTTGATGGCCCGACCAGTGTGGTGTGCAGCGACTGGTAGCCATTGATCTTGCTGATCGCGATATGGTCCTTGAACTTGCCGGGCACGGGTTTGTAGAGCTGGTGCAACAGGCCCAGCGCGGTGTAGCAATCAATGAGGCCGGGCACGATGACGCGGAAACCATAGATGTCG
>JAQSDS010000414.1 GCA_029946045.1 Rhodoferax sp. | reverse complement strand
TCACATACCAGCACCAGGTCCATGAAGCCGGTGAGCATGCCTTCGAGTTGCCGGGGTTGCAGTGCCGCTCTGGCCTGGCCGGTCAGCACCTGTTGGCAGATCAGGCGGTCAAGCCGGGCGCTGTCCAGTGTGCGGACCGTCAGGCTGAAGGCCATTTCGGCCCAGTATTGGTCGTCATCCAGGCTGGCCAACACCAGCCTGGATGACGCCGCCACCGGCAAGGGCGTGCTGACGATGGCTGGCACCCAGGTGCTTAGCAAGGCGCACTCGGGCTCATCGAGCTTGAGCCCTTGCGCCTTGCGGGTCAGCAGGTTTTGCCACGCCGTGGTGAGGGCGGTGGGCGGGTTGTCTTGGGCAGCAGGCCAGGCGTTTTGCGCCTGCCATTCCAGCAGGTCATGCAGCAGGGTGCCGTACTGGCTGCCGGCCCTGAAGTCGTTAAAGGGCAGGGGCAGCAGCTCGGGCTGGGCTGGCTCGGCGTTGAGATTGCTTTGTAGCGCGCTGTCGATCTGTGCGTCGCCCTGGCGTTCGTCCAGCTCAGATCCGGCGTTCAGTGCCGGGGCCGAATGCGCCACATCACGCGTCAGTGCGCTAAAGCTGGCGCTCCACCAGCGGCTGCGCAACTGGCGCTGCGGTGTCAGCGCGGGTTTCCAGTTTTTCGCAGTGGCCTGCGGCGTGTACGCGGCATCATCCGGCGCGGGTGCGTTTTTCACCACGATGTCTTGTGATGCCCAGGCTTGCAGGCACTGGGCCAGGTCACCCGGAGCCTGGCGACCCAGCAGCGCCGACACGGCACTTTTCACTTTTGGTTTCGATTTATCGACGTCGCCGCGGGTCGGGGTGACACCCATCCACACCGCTTGCTTGGCACGGGTCAGCGCCACATAAAGCAGGCGGATGTCTTCGGCCAGCCGCAAGGCATCGTCCTGTCCACTGTCGGCGGCGCGGTAGTTCGACGCAAAAGGCAGGAACACCAGCGGGTATTGCAGCCCCTTGGCCTTGTGCAGGGTGATGACCTGCACCAGATCGGCATCACTCTCCAGGCGCAATTGCGCCGTGTCGCCACTGGCCTGCGGGTCGCGCAACTGGTCCTCAAGATAGCGCAGCAGGGCGCCTTCGCCCTGCAAACCCAGGCTGGCGGTTTGCAGCAAATCCCCCAGATGCAGCAGGTTGGTCAGCTGGCGCTCGCCCTGCGTGCTGGCAGCGTCGCCCTGGTTCAGCAGCCGCGCCGGAATGGATTGTTCATGCAGCAGCTGGTGCAGCATCGGCAAGAAGCCCTGACGCTGCCAGATTTTTTGCCAGCCATGAAAACGTTCGATCAACGCGTCCCAGGCGACTTCATCCTGAAACAGGTTTTCAAGATCGCTCCAGGGCAGTCCCCACAGTGCGGTGGCCAGCGCGGCCCGCACACACTGGCCGTCACGCGGCTGGGCCACGGCCCGCAAAATGCGCCACAGGTCGGTCGCCTGCGCGCTGGCAAACACGCTGTCGCGCTCGGACAAATACACACTGCGCACGCCACGGCGGGACAGGGCGGTGCGAATGGCGCGCGCCTCCACCCAGTTCTTCACCAGCACCGCCATGGCGCCGGGCCGGGCGGCTCCGGCATTGAGCAAGGCCACCATTTGCGTGGCAAAAACCTCGGCCATGTCACGCAGCAATACAGGCTTGCGCGGCATTTTGGCGTGTTGCAGGTGCCAGACGGTCATGGCGGCCTGGGTCTGCCCTGCCAATTGCAGCGGCAGCACCCGGGCGTTGCAGGCGGTCACCTTCTCATAAGGCACGTCGCCAAAGGGTTTGACGGCGTGCGAAAACACATGGTTCACCGCCGCCACCAGTGCTGAAGTCGAGCGGAAGTTGCCCGACAGGGTGTGGATCGTCTGGGCTTGCTGGCGGGCGCTCAGGTAGGTGGCCAGGTCGGCACCGCGAAAGCTGTAAATGGCCTGTTTGGGGTCGCCAATCATGACCAGGCCGGTGCCGTTTGATGCCTCTTCTGACGCGCCATAAATTTTGGATAAAGCGCCGTATTGCCAGGGGTCAGTGTCCTGAAATTCATCGACCAGCGCCACCGGAAACTGTTGGCGAATGGCCTCTGCCAGGCGACCGTCCGGTGATTGCAGCGCGTGGTACAGGCTCTGCAGCAGGTCGGAAAAATCGAATTGGGCCAGGCGGGCTTTGGCCTGGCGGTAGGCGGCACCGACCTCATGGGCGGCGTGGGCCAGCAACTGTTCGGCCACGTTGGGTTCGGCGACAAGATGCGCGCACAGGGCCTCAAGGTGGGCAAAAGCGCTGTGCTGCGCGGCCTCAAGCCAGCCTTTTTCGAGCAAAGCCTGCTGCGAAAACCGTTGCAGCATGGTGATGGCAGCGCCCTGCGCTTTTTTGTCGAGTTGGCTAAAAGCGCCACCTTTGGCCCATTCAGCCAGCTTGACTGGCCAATCTGCCCGGTAAGACTTCAGCTTTTTAGCCGCAATGGTCTCGCTGAGCAGGGCAATCAGTTCATCGGTGCACGCAGTGTGCGCAAGCTGGTCAAGCGCCTGGCAGCTTGTTTGCCAGCTGGCCCAGTCACGAATCATCACATCGGGCGTCTGCCCGGGCGCGCTGGCTGTATGTGGCGCCTTGTCTTCCATGGCCCAGAGTGGACCCAACTGCTCAAGCAGCTCCTGCGGGTTGCTGGCCACCGCCTGCAGGGCGCCGAGCTGGTCAGCAGCCAAGGGGTAAAACCACTTGCGCCAGTAGTCCTGCACCGCAGTCAGCTTGAGCCGCACGCTGTCCTCCACCCGGCTTTGCTGGAACAGGCTGGCGCTGTCAAAGGCGTGCGTTTTCAGCATCCGGCTGCTCCAGCCGTGAATGGTGAAGATGGCGGCTTCGTCCATCCACTGGGCGGCCACGTCCAGCCGTTCTGCACAGGCCGGCCATTGCCCCGGTTCAATCTCCGAGTGCAGCGCGCGCAGGAAATCGTCGACCTCAAGGCCGGGCTGCTCGCCGTCATGAAAGTAGCGCGCCGCCTGTGCCAGCCGCACGCGGATGCGCCCGCGCAGCTCTGCGGTGGCGGCATCGGTGAAGGTCATGACCAGAATTTGCGGCGGGTACAAGCCCCGGTGAACGTCGCTGCCACCTGGCGCATGGCCCAGCACCAGGCGCACATACAGCGCCGCCAGTGTCCAGGTCTTGCCGGTGCCCGCCGAGGCCTCGATCACCTGCAAACCGCTGAGCGGCAGGGTCAGCGGATCGAGTTTTTGGATGTTAACTGTCATCGTCATTGTGAACTTGTAGGCGCGGCGCCCTGTGGGAGCGGCAGATTCTGTGGGAGCGGCAGACCCTGTGGGAGCGGCGCCCTCGCCGCGAATGCCTCCGAACAGCCTTCGGCGCGAGGTCGGGCCTCCCACAAAGGCAGGAGAATATGCCGGGCCAGGTCGCCGTACAGGTGCTCGGCCCAGATAGGCAACTCGGCCTCGATCTCGTCATAGCTCTCGAAAGCACGTTCCAAGTAGGCTGACTCGTCGCGTTCACCGCCGCGGCGCGTCCCTTCAAAAACCGCCTGGGCTGCTTCATGCGGGTCTTTGGGTTCTTTGTCGGGGTCGGTCACGGCCAGCCGGCCCGCCTGCGCCTGGGCTTGCAGGTAGGCCCAGGCGGATTTGCAGGCCACCGGCAGCGGGCGTTCCCAGGCGGCCAGATACGCGCTGACCAGCTGCTGTAACACGCGCAGGGCGTCGGCCTGGGGCAGGGGGCCAAAGATGACCTGGCCGTCCAGCCCCAATTGCACACTGGTCAGCGGCATGGCGCTGGCGCAGGCCAGCACGTGCTGCACCCACAAACCGACCACCACATGGGCCCGGGCCGTGCGTGATTCTTTTTCGCCCTCCAGCACTGCGCCCACACGCTGGCTCAGCTGCAGCCAGCCGACGTCTCCGCTGCACAGCCCCTCCAGTGTGCCTGTCACGGTGATGCCACCCACCTGCAGGTCAATCGACTGCGCCGGTAGCGGCTCGGGGTAGCGCAGCGTCCATTCGCCTTGCCGGTCCAGCACCACCTGCGCCTTGGCCTGCAGTTCGGTGGCCAGGCGCTGGCCAAAGGCGGCCATCGGCAGCTGGCCCGAGAGCTGCAACTGCGCGAGCGCCTGGGGCAGCCCACCTGCGTCGAGCAGTGCTTGACCCGCCTGGTACTGCGCCAGGCCGTTCAAGCTAAAGGGCTCTTCGGTTTGCTCCAGCTCATCCAGCTTGTCAAGCCGGACCCGCAGGCGCGCCTTGAAGAACACCTCGACCGGTTGGCGCAGCAGTTGGCGCAGGTCGGCCAGCGTCAAATCCTGGGGTGCGGGCAGGGCAGGGCGGCCGGCGTCTGGCGCCTGTTGCGCTGGTAGTTCGTGCACCCGTGCCCAGTCGCTGGCGTAACTCTCGAACGGTGAATCCTGCAAAAAATAGGCTTCAGAGAATGCCTGCAGCGGTTGCTGGCGCGGCTGGGGCGCGCCCTGCCAGCCTGCATTGAGGTAGTCCATGAGTTGCGCCACCAGCACCGAGGGCGGCTGTTCGCTGTTGTCGGTGGCGCGGTGGCCTTGCCAGCTGATGTAGAGCTTTTTCCGTGCCGACAGCAAGGCCTCCAGAAAAAGGTAGCGGTCGTCTTCGCGGCGCGAGCGGTCACCCGGGCGCCAGCTCAGGCTCATCAGGTCAAAGTCGCGCGCGGCCTTTTGCCGCGGGTAGTCGCCATCGTTCATGCTCAGCAGGCAGATCACCTTGAACGGGATCGAGCGCATCGGCATCAGGGTGCCAAATTGCACGCCACCGCCAAAAAAGCGCTGCTGCAAGCTGCTTTCTTCAATCTGCGACAGCCAATGTTCACGCACCACGTCGAGTGGCAGCGGGGTTTCAAGCTGGGCCGCCTCGCAGGCTTGCAGCCACAGCTCCAGCGGCGCCAGGCAACGCTGGATGAGGCGCTCATCAAGCTCATCGGCGGCAGCAAAAAAGCGTTCAACGATACCGACCAGAATAGGTCCCCATTGGGCAGGCGTTTGGCTTGTCGCCAGTTCCTGCAAAGTCTGGTTGACCGCCTCGATCCAATCGAGCAAGGCGCTGATCACGCTGGCATCCAGTCCGTTCAGCGCCGCCTGCGGCAGGGTGGCACCCCAGGGCGCACCCGCACCCACGGCATAGCCCAGCAGCAGACGCCGCAGGCCAAAAGCCCAGCTGTTCTGGTCCAGACCCGGCACCCCAGCAGGTACACCCCAAGCCATGCGGTGGGGGGTGTCCAGGCCCCAGCGCACGCCGGCCCCGGCCAGCCAGTCGTGTAATTGCGCCACGTCTGCCTCGCTGAGGCCAAAACGCTGGCGCACCGCAGCCACTTCGAAAAGCCCCAGCCAGTCGGCCAGCGACACCCGGGACGCCGGCAAGGACAACAGTTGCGCCAGCGCCTGCACCAGCGGCGACTGGCGCGGCGTGGTGTCCGCCACCGAATACGGAATGTGCCTGACCTGGCCGGCGGCAAAGCGGCCAAACACCGCCTGAATGTGGGGCGCAAACGCCGCCATGTCAGGCACCATCACCATCACGTCAGGCGGACTCAAGGCCGGGTCGGCGTCAAACCAGGCCAGCAGCCGATCATGCAGTACCTCGACTTCGCGCTGCGCGCCATGGCAGGTGACCAGGCTGATGCTTTCGTCTTCTGGCGCTAGCTCGCGCTTGGCCTCCAGCGGGCTGTGGGCGGGCGCCAGGTTCAATATGCCCGACTGCAGCTGGTTCAACAGCGTCGGGGCATCCAGCCCGGCTGCCGGGTCGACAAACACGTCCACCCGGTTCATGCGTTGGCGGTACAGCGCCACGTTGTCAAAGTCATCGAGCAGGTGCAGGTAGTCTCGGCCCTGTTTGCCCCAGGACGCCAGCAGCGGATGGCTGTCGCTGGCCATGGGCCGGGCGGCTTGCCGGTGGCGCACTTGGGCGCGCAACTGGTCATGGCCGGCCACGATGTCACCCCAGTAGTACTGACACGGGTTTTGCACCAGCATCAGCACCTGGCAGACCTGGCCCAGTTGCGCCAGCGCCTCGACGGTTTGCATCGGCAGCGACGAGATGCCAAACACCACCAGGCGCGGCGGCAAGCCGGCCGGGCGCTGGCCCGTGGCCTGGCAGGACGCCAGCTGCGACTGGAGTGCGGCCATGAAGCGGGCATGCACGCTGGCGCGCGAGGCATCGGCCAGCTCAGTGCCGACATCGGCCCGAATGTCGCGCCACAGCTGGGCTTGCCAGGCGTGGGCGTCGGCCAGCACCTCGGGCTGACCGTGGTGGCCGCGCAGCACGTTGCGGCCCGCTGCCCAGTCTGTGAGCCAGTCGGAGCGGTAGCTTTGGTAGGCATCAAAGACATCAGCAATCTGGAGCGCCAATTGGTAAAGTTTGCGACCGTCGCCGTCCAGCGCCAGGTAGCGCTGCAGTGGCGCATACACCGGCTGGCTGGCCGCCAGCACGGGCAACAAGCGCATCAGCCGCCAGAGCAAATGCCCCTTGTCAAACGGCATGTGCGCCGGCACGGCATCGGCGCCCAGCACCTTGCGGTAGACCTGCCACAGGTAGCCACTGGGCAGTTCCAGCCGGGTGGCAGCGCAAATGCCTAAAGCGCTGTCGTCGGCCAGCGCCATCTCCAGCCAGTGCTTCATGCCGTTGCTTTGCACCAGAATCACCTCGGGCGTCAAAGGCGGTAGCGCTTGCGCGCGCAGAAACTGGCTCAGCAGGTCGCGCAGGTCTTCCAGGCGGTTGCCGTGCAGCACCATGAAGCCTGGTTTGAACAGGGGGGCGGCGACCCCGGTGGTGGGTGGGGTCATGCTGATGTGCCGTTGCGTGACAAGGCGTCTGAGATGGTTCGGGCCAGGGTCGGTCCGAAGCGTTCGATTTCTGCCAGCGGCGCGTAGCCGTAGCCAATGATCAGGCCGCGCAGCCGGTTTTGCCTGAGGCAATAAGCGGACAGCGGGCGCACCGTCAGACCGAGCTTGCCAAGCTGCTGGGCCAGCGCCTTGTCGTCGAGTGTGTCAGGCAGGCGCAGGCACAAATGCAGGCCTTGTTCAGCGCCGGTGATCCGGGCGAGGGGTCCCAGGCAAGGCTGCAGCGCGGCCAGCAGGCTGGCGCGGCGCTGGGCGTAGCTTTGCCGCGCGCGACGCAGGGCGCTGGCGAAATGTCCCATCTCGATGAATTCGGCCAGTGCGGCCTGCAGCGGCATCTGGCCGGGGCGATTGAGGTCGTAGTGGGCGCGTTTGAAAGCCGCAGCCAGTCCCTTGGGAACCACCATGTAGCCGAGCTTGAGCCCCGGGTAAAGCACCTTGGAAAACGAGCCCAGGTAGATCACGCGCTGGTCGGTGTCGAGCCCGGCCAGCGACGCGATGGGTGGGCCGCTGAAACGGAATTCGCTGTCGTAATCGTCTTCCAGGATCCATGCCTGGTGCTGGCGCGCCAGCGACAGCATTTGATGCCTGCGGGCCAGCGACATCACGGCGCCCGTGGGGTACTGGTGCGAAGGCGTGACGTACATCAGGCGTGGTGGCACGGCGTTATCACTTTCCTGGGGCGCAATGCCCTGGTCGTCCACCGGCACTGCATGCAGCGTCAGGCCAGTGGCCATGAACGCCTTGACGGCGCCCCAGTAGGCCGGGTCTTCCAGCCAGACGGCATCGTGGTGGTTGGCCAGCAACTGGGCGCACAGCACCAGCGACTCCTGGGTGCCGCTGGTGATGATGACCTGTTCCAGCTCCAGCGGCACGCTGCGAAACACCCGCAGGTAGTCGGCCACGGCACGGCGCAGTGGCGCGTAGCCGCCCGAACTGCTGTAGTCAAGCATGTCGGGGTAGGTCATGCGCCAGTGCTTGTTTTGCAGGCGTTGCCATAAGCCCACCGGAAATGCGCTGAAGTCGGCGATGCCCGGCGTAAAGGGCTGGATCTCGAGTTCGGTGGCGCAAAAGCTGCCACTCAAACCCAGGCCGCGCGCCGACAGGGTAGCCTGACCGCTGGGCGCGCCCCGGTGCGGCTGCGCGGGCATTCTTGGCACGTTCTCGCTGACAAAGGTGCCGCTACCGATCTGGCTGACCAGGTAGCCCTCGACGGTCAGCTGGTTGATGGCTGCAACCACGGTGTTGCGCGACAACTGCAGGTCTTGCGTCAGGTCCCGGCTGGAGGGCAGGCGCTCGCCGGCGGCCAGCTTGCCGTCCAGAATGGCGCGCCGCAGCGCCTCGTACAACTGGCGGTGCAGTGGCAGCTTGCTGGGCTGGTTCAGACGGCCGATTTCGGTCAGTAACAATTCCGAGAGCATGTCGTTGCGAAAGTGGCACCATGGCCGAGGTTTAAATGGCTCTGATTGTGAACCAATTTGGCACGCACAATGGTTTTTGATGTAGCGCGCAAAATAGTCCTCACGTTACACCCTGGAGCAAACCATGAATGCCAAGAAGTCAATGAATTTCAACGATCTGGAGCAATGGCTCAACGAGCGGCGCGTGACCGAGGTGGAGTGCCTGGTGCCCGACTTGACCGGCGTGGCACGAGGCAAGATTTTGCCGCGCGTCAAGTTCACTGAAGACCGTGGCATGCGTCTGCCGCAGTCGGTCGTGGCCATGGGTGTGACGGGCGAATTCCCCGAGAGCGGGCCGTATTACGACGTCATCGACCCCACCGACAAAGACATGCAGTTGCGCCCCGACCCCAGTACCGTGCGCATTGTGCCCTGGGCCACCGACCCCACCGCCCAGGTCATTCACGACTGTTTTGACCACAAGGGCAACCTGGTGCCGTTTGCGCCGCGCAGCGTGCTGCGCCGGGTCTGTGACCTGTTTGCCGCCGAGGGCCTCAAACCCATCGTGGCACCCGAGCTGGAGTTTTACCTGACCGCCCGCAACACCGACCCCAACACGTTGCTGCGCCCGCCGATTGGCCGCAGTGGCCGCAGCGAGACCTCGCGTCAGGCCTACAGCATCGATGCGGTCAACGAGTTCGACCCGCTGTTCGAGGAAATCTACGACTTTTCAGACAAGATGGAGCTCAACGTCGACACGCTGATTCACGAAATTGGTGCCGGCCAGATGGAGATCAATTTTTTCCATTCCGAGCCGCTGGGCCTGGCCGACGAGGTGTTCTTTTTCAAGCGCACGGTGCGTGAATCGGCCTTGCGCCATGACATGTACGCCACCTTCATGGCCAAGCCGATTGCCGGTGAACCTGGCAGCGCCATGCATGTGCACCAGAGCATTCTGGATGTCACCACCGGCCAGAACATCTTCAGCAACCCGGATGGCACGCCGTCCGAGGCCTTCATGCACTACATCGGTGGCCTGCAGCGCTACATTCCGGCGGCCATGGTGCTGGTGGCACCCTACGTCAACAGCTACCGCCGCCTGTCGCGCAACACTGCCGCGCCGATCAACATCGAATGGGGCTACGACAACCGCACCGTGGGCATTCGCTCACCCATTTCATCGCCGGAAGCTCGCCGGGTCGAGAACCGCGTCATTGGCGCCGACGCCAACCCCTACGTCGCCCTGGCCATGACCATGGCCTGCGGCTACCTCGGGCTCAAGAACAAGATCAAGCCCAAGGCCGAAATGCGGGGCGACGCCTACCTGTCACCCTACGCCCTGCCGCGCAGTCTGGGTGAGGCCCTTGACTGGCTGCGCCGCGAGTCAGATCTGCACGAGGTGCTGGGCAAGGAATTCATCACCGTGTATTCGGAAATCAAGGAGCTTGAGTTCGACGAATTCATGAAAGTGATTTCGCCCTGGGAGCGCGAGCACCTGTTGTTGCACGTGTAATTCCATTTCTAAATCATCCGTGTCGTTGTTGCTTCGCCTTGTCGTGCTACAGCACTGCCTGCGGCTTCGCGCCTAGACACAAATGATTTGGAAACGGAATAACGCGCCATTTTTTTAACCATTCATTGTTGACTCAAGGACGACCACCATGACCGCTTTGATCTCTTCCCAGACCCTGTCCACCCAGGAAATCCAGGCCCTGGACAGCGCGCATTTCATCCATCCGTTCACCGACCATGGCGACCTGGCCACCCGTGGTGCGCGTGTCATTGTCAAGTCTGAAGGCATTTACGTCTGGGATTCCGAAGGCGCAAAACTGCTCGATGCGATGAGCGGCCTGTGGTGCGTCAACGTTGGTTATGGCCGCCAGGCGCTGGCGCAAGCCGCCTTTGACCAGATGATGACGCTGCCGTTTTACAACAGCTTTTTCCAGACCACCAACGTGCCTGCCGTCAAGCTCGCGGCGCGGCTGGCGGCGCTGGCGCCCAAGGTGGGTGACCGTACTTTTGAGCATGTGTTTTATTCGAGCAGCGGCTCCGAGAGCAACGACTCCAATGTGCGCATGGTGCGCCGCTACTGGGACCTGCTGGGGCAACCGCAGCGCAAGGTCATCATCAGCCGCAACAACGCCTACCACGGCAGCACCATGGCTGGTGCCTCGCTGGGCGGCATGAGCGGCATGCACGCGCAGGGCGACCTGCCCATTCCCAATATCACGCACATCGAGCAGCCCTACTTTTTCGAAAACGGCTTGCCAGGCGAAAGCGCCGATGCGTTTGGCGTGCGCGCCGCGGGCTGGCTGGAAGAAAAAATTCTGGCCTTGGGTGCCGACAAGGTGGCTGCGTTTATTGCCGAACCCATCCAGGGCGCCGGCGGGGTCATCATTCCGCCCGCCAGCTACTGGCCCGAAATCCAGCGCATTGTTGACAAATACGGCATCCTGCTCATCAGCGACGAGGTGATTTGCGCCTTTGGTCGCCTTGGGCACTGGTTCGCCTATGAAAAATTTGGATACAAGCCTGATCTGGTGACCTTTGCCAAGGCCGTCACCAGCGGCTACATTCCGCTCGGTGGCGTCATGGTTGGCAACCGCGTGGCCAAGGTGCTGATTGAGAAGGGCGGCGAATTCAACCATGGCTACACCTACAGTGGCCACCCGGTGGCCTGTGCCGTGGCGCTGGCCAACCTCGACATCATGGAAAGCGAACAACTGCCGCAACGCGTCAGGGACGACACCGGCCCCTACCTCGCCAGGTGTTTCGAGGCCATTGCCGAACACCCGCTGGTGGGTGTGGCCGAAACCTGTGGCCTGACCGCAGGCCTGGTGCTGGTCAAAAACAAACTTACCAAGGCGCGTTTTTCGCAAGACTTGTCGGTTGGCATGATGTGCCGGCGCCATTGTTTCCAGAACGGCCTGGTCATGCGCGCGGTGGGTGACCGCATGATCATTGCACCACCGTTGACCATGACCCATGCCGACATCGACGAGATGATGCGCCTGATTCGACAGGCTTTGGACCTGACGCAACAGGAATTGACCCAAAAAGGGCTGATTTAAGCGCGCGCTTCAAAAAATTGCCTGGTGTGGTTTTTGCTAGACTTAAACTAGCGTTTCCTTTTTCCCTTTTTTCCTTTATCGGAGTGTTTTCATGATGAAAAAATACCTTTGGTCGTTTGCGCTCTCCGCCATCGTTCTGGCAGGCTGTGGCAAAAAAGAGGAGCCGCCCGTGGCCGCTCCCGCCCCGGTGGCCAGCGCGCCCGCTGCCGCGCCGGTCAACGCCGAAGAAAAAGTGCTCAACATCTACAACTGGGCCGACTATGTTCCAGAGGGCATGATCGCCACCTTTGAGAAAGAAACCGGGATCAAGGTGAATTACGACACCTTTGAGACCAACGAGGCCCTGCACGCCAAGCTGGTGGCCGGCAATTCGGGCTACGACATCGTGGTGCCCGGCTCGGTGTTTGCCAAGCCTCAAATTGAAGGCGGCTTGCTGCAGCCCCTCGACAAGTCCAAGATTCCTAACCTAAACAATCTTGACGCTCCGATCATGGCCACGCTGTCGGCCAAGACCGACCCCAACAACAAGCACCTGGTGCCCTGGGCCTGGGGCTTTACCACGGTTGGCGTCAACAAGACCAAAGTGGCCAAGGCTCTGGGCAAAACGCCGATGCCTGAAAACGCCTGGGACCTGGTGTTCAAGCCCGAGTACACCAGCAAGCTGAAATCCTGCGGCATTGCCTACCTGGACTCTCCCACCGAGATCATTCCTGTGGCGCTGCACTACATTGGCAAGGACGCTTACTCCAATGACCCGGCTGACTACAAGCTGGCTACCGAGATGCTGGCCAAGGTGCGCAAGGATGTGCGCATCTTCAGTTCGACCATGATCGACGACGTCGCTGGCGGCAAAGCCTGCGTGGCCATTGGCTGGTCGGGTGACATGAACATTGCTGCCAAACGTGCCAAAGAGAACAAGTCCACGGACGAGATCGCAGCGCTGTTGCCAAGCACCGGTGCCTTGATTTTCTTTGACACCATGGCCATCACCAAGGACGCCAAGCACCCCAACAACGCCCACGCCTTCATTGACTTCTATCTGCGTGCCGAAAACGCTGCCCGCATGAGCAACGAAATGAACTACCCCACGGCCAACAAGGCGGGTCTGGCGCTGATCAAGCCGGAAATTGCCGGCAACAAAACCATCTTTGTCGAGGCCGATTACTTTGCCAAGATGATCCCACCGAGCAGCTTCAGCAACGAAGCGCGCGAAGCCATGGCCAACGCCTACAACAGCTTCAAAAAAGGCAAGTAAACCTGGCCTTGACGAAGCCAAGGGGCTGTTTGTACGCAAGGTATGAGCAGCCCTTTTTTATGTAATGCGTTTTGCTGAACCAAAGGTTTGACCATGGCTGATGCGGGTACCAAAAAAGACTATCTTGTGACCGAAAAGCTGGTCAAGCGTTTCGATGAATCACTGGCAGTCGATGAGGTCAACCTGTCCATTAGTAAAGGTGAAATCTTTGCTTTGCTGGGCAGTTCGGGTTGCGGCAAGTCCACTTTGCTGCGCATGCTGGCGGGTTTCGAGACCCCGACTTCCGGGCGCATCTTGCTGGGTGGCCAGGATGTGGCCAAGCTCGCACCCTACGAGCGCCCGTTCAACATGATGTTCCAGTCCTATGCCCTGTTCCCGCATCTGGACATCTTTGAGAACATCGCCTTTGGGCTCAAGCGCGAGGGTTTGCCCAGCAAGGACATCAAACAGCGCGTCGGTGAAATGCTCGACCTGGTGCAGTTGACGCCCTACGCCAAGCGCAAGCCGCACCAGTTGTCGGGCGGTCAGCAGCAGCGGGTGGCGCTGGCACGCAGCCTGGCCAAGAAACCCAAGGTGCTGCTGCTCGACGAGCCGCTGGGCGCGCTTGACAAAAAACTGCGTGAGCAGACCCAGTTTGAACTCGTCAATATCATCGAAAAAGTGGGCGTGACCTGTGTCATGGTGACCCATGACCAGGAAGAAGCCATGACCATGGCGGGCCGCATTGCGGTCATGAGCAAGGGCAGGGTGCTGCAGGTGGGTTCGCCCGAAGAGGTGTATGAGCATCCGGCCAACCGTTTTGTGGCTGACTTTATTGGCAACGTGAACCTGTTTGACGGCAAGCTCAGCGTCGACCAGCCCGACCGCTGCGCCGTTCAGACGGCCATTGGTGAGATTCATGTGGGTCACGGCGTCAGCGGTGCCCTGAACATGCCGGTGGCCATTGCGGTGCGCCCCGAGAAAATTGAAATCAGCAAGGAGCGCCCCGACCTTGCGCATAACCTGTTCTCGGGCAAAGTCAAAGAAATCGCCTACTTTGGCTCCTACAACTCCTTCATCGTCAAAGCCTCTGACGGCACCCGGGTCAAGATCACCGAGGCCAACACCTCGCGCCACGAGCTCAGCAACATCACCTGGGAAGATGATGTGTATTTCTGGTGGCATGACGGCGCCGGCATTGTGCTGCGCGACTGAGGAGCAGTCATGGCCCTGTCAAGTTTCACGATGCCCGGCAAGCGCTTTGTCATCGGCGTGCCCTTTGTCTGGCTGATTCTGTTCTTTCTGTTCCCGTTTCTGATTTTGCTGTACATCAGCTTTGTCGACATGGGCAACGACATCTCGCCATTCAAACCCATCTGGGATTCCAGCACCGGCTTGCTCAAGCTCAAGTACGAAAACTACTGGTCGATTTTTCGTACCGGTGACGATGGGTTGCTGTTTAAGACCATCTATATTGAAGCCTATGTGCGCTCGATCTGGTATGCGCTGTGCACGGCGCTGTTGTGCCTGCTGATTGGCTACCCGTTCTCGTATTTCATTGCTCGCGCCAAACCCAGTGTGCGTCCGGCACTGCTGATGATGGTGATGCTGCCGTTCTGGACCTCCTTTTTGCTGCGGGTCTATGCCTGGAAAGGCATTCTGGCCGATCAGGGCGTGATCAATCAGTTGCTGATGGCTTTGGGTTTGATTCAGGAACCCTTGCAGATGCTCTACACCAACGTCTCGATGCTGGTGGGCATGACCTATGTGTACCTGCCCTTCATGGTGCTGCCGCTCTACGCCAACCTGGTCAAGATGGACTTCCGCTTGCTGGAGGCGGCCCATGACCTGGGTGCTTCGCCGTTTAAGGCGTTCTGGCTGATCACGGTGCCGCTGTCCAAAGCGGGCATCATCGCCGGCTTCATGCTGGTTTTCATTCCGTCGGTGGGCGAGTTTGTGATCCCGTCGCTGCTCGGTGGTCCCGAGAACATCATGATCGGTCGGGTGGTCTGGGACGAAATGTTCACCAGCAACAACTGGCCGCGCGCCACGGCGCTGGCGGTGGTGATGATTGGTCTCATCGTCGTGCCCTTGGCCATTTACTACCACTATACCGGTGAACAAGAGTGACCCCCTGCGCCGCTTTGCGTCACCCCCCAAGGGGGCAACGTCCGCAGCCCGGCAAAGCCGGTTCTGCGACGTTCTGGCCGACTTGTCCTGCTTTGCCAGCGGCTATGACATGGCATTTTTGAAGGGTTTGCAATGAATCGCTTTCTCGAAAAATATTTCGGCAAGTTTTGGATGGGTTTGACCTTTCTGTTCTTGTACATGCCACTGTTTTTTATGGTGGTGTTTTCCTTCAACAGCACGCGCCAGGACGCGGTGTTTACTGGCTTCTCGCTGCGCTGGTACGAAGCGCTCACGCGCGACACCAAGATCGTTGACGGTTTCTGGCTGTCGCTCCAGGTGGCCACTGCCGCCGGCGTGGCCTCGGCCGTGCTGGCCACGTTTGCCGCTTTTGTGCTGGTGCGTTATCGCCGTTTTACCGGGCGTACGCTGTTTTCTGGCATGGTCAACGCCCCGCTGGTGATGCCCGAGGTGGTGATTGGCCTGTCCTTGCTGCTGCTTATGGTGGGTGTGCAAAACGCCTTTGGCTGGCCGCAGCGC
>JAQSDS010000413.1 GCA_029946045.1 Rhodoferax sp. | reverse complement strand
AGATCAGGTTGGGGTTGCCCGCGTATTTCAGGGCACCTTCAAAGGCCCCCCGGATGCCGACACGGGCCAGGTCGTCAGCCATTTGCTGGGCCCGTTGCGAGCGACCGCCGCGGGTTTGCTGTAAACCCTGATCCAGCGCTTCATTGTGGATGTCAAAACCCAGCCCGACGATGTGCACAGTCTGGTGCAAAAAGGTGACCGAAATTTCAACCCCGGTCAGGTAGTCGAGTCCGCAGGCCGCCGCCGCCGCTGCCGCCCGGGCCTGGCCACCCATTTCATCGTGGTCGGTCAGTGCCCACAAGCTCACGCCCTGGGCTTTGGCGCGTCGTGCAAGCTCTTCGGGGGTCAGGGTGCCGTCAGAGACAACGGAATGGCAATGCAAGTCGGCGTTCAGGGAGGCGTTCATGATCTGATTTTAGGTTGACTGGCAAAATGCGCTCATGTATGAATTCATGACCACGCACGCGACTGATCTCTTGTCTTTTGTGGCCTCGGCCTGCATGGTGCTGGTGTACCAACATTACTTGCGATGGCGTACCCGACGTGACCCGGCTTCCAGCGCCCAGGATGTCATGCTGGCGGCACGCGCAGCCTGGGTAGAGAGTGTGATGCGTGAGCGGCGCGACATCCTGGCGGTGCAAACTTTGCGTAACTCCACCATGTCGGCCAGCTTTATGGCTTCTACGGCCGTGTTGCTGATCATTGGTGTGCTCACCCTCAGCGCGCAGGGCGACAAGCTTACCGGGACCTGGCATGCGCTCAATTTCCTGGGGCACGCAGGTGCTGAAATGTGGCTGTTCAAACTGCTGATCATGTTGTTTGACCTGTTGTTTGCCTTTTTTTCATTTTCCATGTCGGTGCGGATTTTTCACCACATCGGTTATTTGATCAACGTGCCGTTAAGTAAGTCCAATGCGGTGGAGCAAATCAGGCAAGTCGGGGCGCAGTTCAGCCGGGCCGGCATTTACTACCGCATTGGTATGCGTTCTTATTACTTTACGGTGCCGCTGTTGTTCTGGTTGTTCGGGCCGCTCTGGTTACTGGCTGCCACGATGGCCATGGTGTTTTTCTTGTTTCATCTGGACCGTGCCCCTCAGCACGACACCGACCTGATGGGCTAGCAGGTCACGCTCAGAGTTCGGCAGCCTCGACCAAAAAACGCACGCGGCGTTCACCGCGCCAACTGTCCACGTCCAGCCTGAACGCCAGTTTGACGCGACTTGGCAGCGGCTCGGTGTGACCAAACCAGATGCCGTCGACCGATTCACCACGGTGTTTGAGCTTGAGCGACAGGTGTTTTTCAGCCACCAGCCGCTGCGACACCACTTCGAGTTCTTCGCTGAAGGTGGGGGCGGCAAAACCCTGGCCCCAGACCTCGTGGTGCAGCGTGTCGACCAAGTCGGGGCGGCGGTATTCGGGTTTGAGCGCGCCGTCGGTGTCGAGGCGGCGCGTCAGGGTGGCGGCATCGAGCCACTCCTGGGCGACCTGGTTCAAGCCCTGCTCAAAAGTGTCCAATTGGTCTTCGTTCAGGGTGCAACCTGCCGCCATGGCATGACCGCCAAAGCGCAACAGAACGCCAGGATGGCGTTTGGCCACCAGGTCGAGCGCGTCACGCAGATGAAAGCCGGGAATGGAGCGGCCCGAACCCTTGAGTTCGTGGCTATGGCCGGTGGCGCCGCTGCTGGCAAAAACGAAGGTGGGACGGTGAAACTTGTCCTTGATACGTGAGGCCACAATACCAACCACGCCCTCATGAAAGTCGGCATCGAAGACGCAAATGGCGGGTGGCGCTTCGGCTGGGTCTTCAAACAGCGATTCGGCCACGACGAGCGCCTGTTCGCGCATGCTGCCTTCAATTTCGCGGCGTTCGCGGTTGATGGTATCGAGCGCTTTGGCCAGTTCCAAAGCGCGCCCGGCGTCGTCGGTGAGCAGGCATTCAATGCCCAATGTCATGTCTGACAAGCGGCCGGCGGCATTGATGCGCGGGCCCAGGGCAAAACCAAAGTCAAAGGTGGTGGCGGTTTTGGCTTCACGCGAGGCTGCGACAAACAAGGCGGCCAGCCCGGCAGGCAAGGTCAGCGCACGCACCCGCTTGAGCCCTTGTGCGACCAGACGGCGGTTGTTGGTGTCCAGTTTGACCACGTCGGCCACCGTGCCCAGGGCCACGAGCGGCAGCAAGGTATCCAGTTTGGGCTGGTTTTTGGCGTCGAACAGCCCACGCTGGCGCAGTTCAGCACGCAGCGCCAGTAGCACGTAAAACATCACACCAACCCCGGCGATGGCCTTGCTCTCGAAGGCGCAGCCGGGTTGGTTCGGGTTGACGATCACGTTGGCGTCGGGCAGGTCGATCTGGCCATTGCGCAGGGCAGGCAGATGGTGGTCGGTCACCAGCACCTGCAGGCCCAGCGCACGGGCCCGGGCCACGCCCTCGAAGCTGGCAATGCCGTTGTCCACCGTGATCAGCACATCGGCACCACTGGCCTTGACACGCTCCGAAATAGGCGCGGTCAGGCCATAGCCGTCCTGCACCCTGTCTGGCACGATGTAGTCCACATGCCGGGCACCCAGCAGGCGCAGACCGCGCACGCCGACAGCGCAGGCAGTGGCGCCATCGCAGTCGTAATCGGCCACGATGCAGAGTTTTTTGTTATCACGAATGGCGTCGGCCAGTAGCTGCGCCGCCTCAAGCGTGCCCCGCATGCTGGCGGGTGGCAGCAAGTGGGCCAGTGCGTCGTCAAGCTCCTGCGGATTTTTCACGCCGCGCGCCGCATACAGTTGCGCCAACAGGGGATGAATGCCGGCTTGCTCCAGCGCCCAGATGGTTCGGGGCGGGGCATCTCTGACCATGATTTTCATAAGTGTTCGAGTTGGCTGTGGATGGGCGGTGACGCAAAAAAAGGCCTGATTTTTTGCATCAGGGTTTGTGGCTGGGCGTGCCAGCATTGGGCATGGCGTTCGCCACAGAGCGTGAGCTGCACTGGCTGGCCCTGCTTGTGGCGGTCCAGCAAGGCCTTGATTTCCAACGCATCCAGGGCCTGCCAGGCGCGGGACCAGGTGGCCCAATCTTCTTGTAGTGCGGCCTCGCGCAGCGCAGTGACAAGCACAGGCTGGGCAGGCGCTGGGTCCGGACGGCTTGCAGGCAAAGCGCCGCTGCCACTGATCCAGATGGCGTTGACGGGCAAGGCACCGCGCGCCTCGCGGGCATCGTTGAGCGCGTGGGTGTACAGCAGCATCTGCATTTCGCTCATGAGCCGGATCAAGCTGCTGGCCTGGGCCGCTGTAGGCATCCAGGGCACCAGGTTGCGACCCAGCACCCGGTCTGGCGAGGCGCTGCGGAGCTCTTTGAAGACCTCAGCGTGCGCCAGCCAGTGTCCGGGCTGGTCAGGGTACAAGGTGATACCGTCTTGCGCAAAAAAAGGGCGCATGGCTGCCAACAGGGTGTCGGACTCTTGTGCGCTCAGGTCTTGCATCGGCATTTGGCGCAGGGTCACTTCATGCATGCCAGCCTGCCAATGGCACAGCGTCACAAAGGCCCAGCCGCCGTTCAGGTCGGCCCGTTCTGGGTATGCCTGCGCCTGCAACGCTGCCCAAGGAATCTGCCCGTCGGACACGGCCAGTCCCAAGGCACGGGCCAGCGTGCGCTCGTGCGGCGGCGACCAGCTTAGCTCATCACCGGCGTCCAGCGCTTGGGCCGTCAGACAATTCAGAAGCTGTTGCAGATGAGGCAGTTTGAGTGAGGGCAAAACACTTTGGCAGCCTTCAGCGTGGCTGGCGGCATAGGGGATGATGAGGTGCATGATGCCATTGTCTGATGAATGCTCGCCCAGCGTTTACTGCGACCGTGCCAGATCCAGATCCGAATTGTTGCGCTCGTCGGTGTACGGCGCGCTTGGGCCCGGCTGGCTGCTGTCATAACAGCTGACGATCACGTTGCTCAATGGCGCCGATTTATGCAGCACTTCGACGGCGCAGCGGCCGTAAACGCTCTCGATGGTGGCCAGCAGGTTGCGGGCATACGGGGTTTCCAGGCGCCCGTCCAGAATCAGGTTGATCAGCAATACGCCTTTGGGTGCCAGCGTGCGGCGGGCATCCTGCCAAAACTCCCGCGTCACCAGATGCCCGGGAATGGAGGTGTGGCTGCTGAAGACGTCGACCACCACCGCAGCAAACTGCTGCTGGGTGCTGCGGACAAAGCGGCGCGCATCGTCGACGATGAACTTGCCGTTGATCGGCGCCTTCAGGAAGCGCTGCTCGGCAATGGTGCGGATTTTTGCGTCAATGTCGACGTAGGTGTAATGGTTGCTGGGTTCCTGGTGCGACAAGGTGAAACCACCCGCGCCCAGCACCAGAATCTCGCGCCCGTACAGGCCCAGCTCGTCCAGGATGATGTGGCGCAGGTGCTGCACATAAAGCGCGTAGATGGGCGGCTGGCTGTCGTCCATCAGCGAGGCCAGGGAGTTGTTGATGATGAAAGCGCGCCGGCTGGCTTGTTCGGGCAGCGGCAGCGGTTTGATGGCGTAGTCGGCGTAGGCCGTGTCCACCACCTCGGTGTTGGGCTGCAGGTTGATGACGGCCGCAGCCAGGCTCACCAGCAGCGCCTTGCTCCACGCCTGCCAGTTGGGCTTGGCCAGCAACAGGCTGCCCAGTGTCAACAGCACGGCACAGACCAGCACCGCCGCCGACACACCGAGCCACTGCATCACCACCAGCGACAAACTCACCGAGCCCAAAAACGAGCCCAGGGTCGACCAGTACAGCGCGTAGCCGCTGGCTTCGCCAGTGCGCATGTGTTTCATCAGGTTGGTCAGCACCGGCACCGTTTGCCCCAGCAGCCATGCCAGTGGACATAACACGCCGCCGATGAGCAAGAGGTAAGCCAGCCAGGTGGGTTGCATCAGGGTGAACAGGCCATCGACCGTGAGGCGCGCCAGCCCTAAACCCGTCAGCAGGGCGGCGATCAGGAAATTGCGCGCCACCACCGCCGTGAAGCGCTCGGACACCCGCGCGCCTGAGGCGTAGCCCAGCGCCAGCGCCAGCAAAAACAGGCCGATGGTTGGCGCCGTCACCACAATGGCGCTGCCGACATGCGGCACCAGGCGGCGCAGGGCAATGATCTCGGCACCGAGGGAGCAGAAGCCTTCAATGAAGACGATGAGGTAAAGCAAGTGGCGCGGCATGGCAGTTCATCAAGTGGCGGGTGGCCCATTAAACCAAAAGGTCGGGGCAGGGCGGGAGTGTGTTCCTTCTGGTCAGCAATGTCACAATGCCGCTTGTTTCAATCGCTTTCGGTCAATGCAACTTCCCTACGAACTCATTCTTGGCTGGCGCTACACGCGGGCCGGCCGCGCTACCCGGCGCAACGGGTTTATCTCATTCATCTCGGGCGTGTCGATGCTTGGCATTGCCCTGGGCGTGGCGGCCTTGATCATTGTGCTGAGCGTGATGAACGGCTTTCAGAAAGAGGTGCGCGACCGCATGCTGGGTGTGGTTTCACACATCGAGATTTTTGCCCCCAACGGCGAGGCCTTGCCCGATGTGGCCCGCACGCTGACCCAGGTTCGGTCCAACCCTGCCGTGATTGGTGCGGCACCTTTTATTGCGACCCAGGCCTTGTTGGCCAGAGGCGAGGACATGAAAGGCACCCTGGTCAGGGGCATTGACCCAGCCCGCGAGGGTGAAGTGACCGACCTGGCGCGGGAGCTTAAAAACACCGGCCTGGATCAGCTGGTTCCCGGTGAGTTCGGTGTGGTGCTGGGGGTTGAACTGGCGCGCAGCCTGGGCGTAAGCCGGGGCGACAAGGTGACGCTGGTGGCACCCAGTGGCCAGGTCACACCCGCCGGTGTGGTGCCGCGCCTGAAGCAAATGACGGTGGTGGGCAGCTTTGATTCGGGTCATTTTGAATACGACTCGGGCCTGGTGCTGATGCACATCGAGGATGCCGCGCGCATCTTTCGGCTCGAAGGCCCCAGCGGCGTGCGGGTGCGCTTGCGCGACCTGCACCAGGCCCGCGAAGTGGCGGCTGAACTGGCGACCACGCTGACCGACAAATTGCTGATTCGTGACTGGACGCGGCAAAACCGCACCTGGTTTGCCGCAGTCCAGCTGGAAAAACGCATGATGTTCATCATCCTCACGCTGATCGTGGCCGTGGCTGCCTTCAATTTGGTCAGCACACTGGTGATGACGGTGACTGACAAGCGCGCTGATATTGCCATTCTGCGCACCTTGGGCGCCAGCCCGGCCAGCATCATGGGGATTTTTGTGGTGCAAGGCGCGATGGTGGGGGTGATCGGCACGCTGGCTGGCCTGGCGCTGGGTCTGGGGGTGGCGTTCAACATCGACGTGATCGTGCCGGCGCTGGAACAGTTGCTGGGGGCCAGCTTTTTACCGCGCGACATTTACCTGATCAGCCGCATGCCAAGCGACCCGCAGCAAGGCGACATCTTGCCGATTGCGGTTATTTCCCTGGTGCTGGCTTTTGTCGCCACGCTGTATCCGAGCTGGCGTGCCAGTCGCGTTAACCCGGCAGAGGCCTTGCGTTATGAGTGAAATGACCCCCACGCTTGCCGCTTCGCGTGCTGCGCTGCCCCCCGAAGGGGCTGCCCAGCCTTCGGGCGGCCGGGCGGCTGGGCCGGCCATCGCCCATGGCGCGGTTGTTCTCTGCGTCCGCGACTTGACGAAGCGTTTTACCGAAGGGCGACTCGACGTGACCGTGCTGCAAGGTGTGGACCTGGAGGTGCGCGCGGGCGAGACGCTGGCCATAGTGGGTGCGTCTGGCTCTGGCAAAAGCACCTTGTTGCACTTGATGGGTGGGCTCGATGCGCCCACCAGCGGCTCGGTCCTGCTGCATGGCCGGGATCTGGCGGGTCTGGGTGAAGCCGAACAGGGCCGCTTGCGCAACCAGTACCTGGGTTTTGTGTACCAGTTTCACCACTTGCTACCCGAGTTCAGCGCACTCGACAACGTGGCCATGCCGCTTTGGATCAGGCGCACGGCGCACGTTGACGCGGCGCAAATCGCCACCAAAATATTGACCAGCGTGGGTCTGGCCGAGCGCTTGCAGCATCGCCCGGCCGAACTCTCTGGCGGCGAGCGCCAGCGCGTGGCCATTGCCCGCGCGCTGGTCACACAACCGGCTTGCGTGCTGGCCGACGAGCCCACCGGCAACCTGGACCGCAGCACCGCGCACGGCGTGTTCGACCTGATGCTGGAACTGGCACGTACTCAGGGCACAGCTTTTATTGTGGTCACCCACGACGAGGCGCTGGCGGCACGCTGCTCCCGCCAGCTCAGGCTGGTGCAGGGAAAATTGACCGAAGCGGCTTCTGTATAGGGAAGTCGACCAGGATTTTTATTTATCATTCGCACGATGCAAACCTGAATATTGAGGTGTCAAGATGACAGTTGAATGGCAAACGAGTTACAAAATTGGCGATGCTGATGTGGACGCCATGCAGGAGAAGCTGTTCGAGCTGACCAACACGTTTCTCGCTTCTGATGACCTGACGGTGTTGCGCTCGGCCATCGTGTCGCTGTGCAAGCAGGCCCGGGCCCAGTTTGAGCTTGAAGAAGCGCTGATGCGACGCCTTGATGACCCAGAGCTCGCAGCGCACGCGGCGCAGCACCAGACCTTGCTGGAGCGCCTGATCGGGCGCAGCATGGACGTGGGCAAGGGCTACATGAACAAGCCGGCTATTGCCGCGTTGATGCGGGACTGGTGCGAACGCCATGTGCCCGAAGACGATGCCAAACTGGGGCGATTTCTGGCCTCGCGCCAGGTCGCCTGAACCGCTTCATCACGTGGGGCAGGCGTGATGTTGATCGACACCCACTGCCACCTGGACGCGCCAGAATTTGGTTCTGACGCGACCGCAGTACGTGCGCAGGCCACGCGCCAGCAAGTGGGCTTGTGTGTGCTGCCCGCCGTTGCAGTCGCCAATTTCGACGCAGTGCGCCAACTGGCCCATGCTGGCGGCGACGCCTATGCGCTGGGTATTCACCCGCTGTATGTGAAAACCGCGCAAGGCGAAGACTTGGTGCGGCTCGACCAGGCGCTGCAACAGTACCTGCTTGATCCGCGGCTGGTGGCGGTAGGTGAAATCGGGCTCGACTTGTTCGTGCCAGAACTCTGTGCCAGCCCCTTGCGCGAGCGTCAGCAATACGTCTACCTGTCACAGCTCAAGCTCGCGCGCCAATACGGCTTGCCGGTGATTTTGCACACACGCCGCTCGGTCGACCTGGTGCTCAATGGCTTGCGCAGCGTGGCACGGAGCGGCTGGCGCGGCATTGCCCATGCCTTCAATGGCAGCGCCCAGCAGGCCCAAAATTTCATCGATCTAGGCTTCAAATTAGGTTTTGGCGGCGCCTTGACTTATGAGCGCGCGCAACAGTTGCGCCGTCTCGCATCCACCCTGCCGCTGGATGCCATCGTGCTGGAAACCGATGCCCCCGACATGCCACCGCACTGGCTCTATAAAACCGCGCAACAGCGCGAGGCCGGGGAGGTCCAGGGCATCAACTCACCCGCTGAGCTGCCGCGCATTGCTGCGGTGCTGGCCGAGCTGCGCGGCCTGACCGTGGCCGAACTGGCAGCGGCCACCACGCGCAATGCACTGGCGGCACTGCCGAAACTGGAGGCGCTGGTGCAAGCGCAATGAGGGCTCTGGTTACCGCGCGATCAATCGCCTTGCTGTGGTGAGAGCGCCAGCTTGCTGATGTCAAAGCCTTTTTGCGTCAGGCGTTCAAGCAGGGCCAGGTAGCTCTTGTTGTCGACTTTCGGGGTGCGGGACAGAATCCACAAGTACTCGCGTTTGGGCTCGGCCACCGCGGCCAATTGGTAGGCCGGGTCCAGGTCGATCACCCAGTAGTCGCCCCAGACCGCCGGAATGAACGACAGCCAGGCCGGGGCAAAACGGACCTTGAGCTTGGGCGAGTTGGCTTCACCCTGTTGCCGGGCAGCACCAATGGCTTCGCTGGTTTCACCGTCGGCAAGCAGGCATCGGTTCACCACTTGCAGTTGGCCGTCACTCATCAAGCTGTACCTGGCCTGCGTGTTGGCGACACATTTTTTCTGGAAACTGTTGGGGTATTTGGCAATTTCGTACCAGCGGCCCAGGTAGCGCGGCACCTCCAGCGCGGCAATGGTGGTGAGCGTCTGATCCGGGGTGGGCGCTACTTGCGCCGTGGCGCCCAGGCCCAGCAGGCCGAGGGCGGTAATCACAAGTTTAATTTTCATTGTGCAACGAGCCTTTAGAGCATTTTTTCCAGAAACGCCTGGGTGCGGGGATGCTCTGGGGCAGCAAACAACGCCCGCGCCTGGCGCGATTCGACGATAACCCCGCCGTCCATGAAAACAGCGCGGCCCGCCACCTCACGGGCAAAGGCCATTTCATGCGTGACCACAATCATCGTCATGTGTTCCTCGGCCAACGCGCGCATGGTGGTAAGCACTTCGCCGGTGAGCTCGGGGTCGAGCGCCGAGGTGGGTTCGTCAAACAGCATGATGTCGGGCTCCATCGCCAGCGCGCGGGCAATGGCCACACGCTGCTTCTGGCCGCCCGACAGGCGCGACGGGTAGGTGTCGCGCTTGTCAAACAGGCCCACTTTGCGCAGCAGGGCCTCGGCCTTGGGCAAGATCTCATCGAGCCGCGCGCCCTTCACTGTCAGCGGCGCCTCAATGATGTTTTGCAGCACGGTCAGATGCGGGAACAGGTTGAAGTGCTGGAACACCATGCCCATCTTGCGGCAGACGCGGCTGATATCGGCGGCTGGCACGTAGCGGCAATGACCCTGTGGGTCGGTGGTCACCAGCGCCTCGCCTTCGATGGCGATGCTGCCACGATGGATGGTTTCCAGATGGATCAGGCAGCGTAAAAAGGTGCTTTTGCCCGAACCGGACGGTCCGATGACGGCGATGACCTCGCCCTTGTCCACGTCGAGCGAGACCCCCTTGAGCACCTCCACCGGGCCGAAGCGCTTGTGCACGTCGACGGCTTTGATCATCAGCTTGTTCATCGGGCTATTCGTCATAGACAGCGTATTTCTTTTCCAGACGCTGGAAGCCGTAGGTCAGCACCAGGGTCATGAACAGGTAAAAAGCGGCCGCCACCACAAAGGGCATGGTGGTGAAATCGCGCTGCACAATGCCGCGCGCCGCGCGCAACAGGTCGTTCATGGCCAGCACGTAGATCAGCGAGGTGTCCTTGACCAGCGTGATGGTCTCGTTGCTCATGGGCGGCAGGATGCGTTTGAGCACCTGCGGCAGCACGATGCGGCGCATGGTCTGCGGATAAGTCAGGCCCAGCACCTTGGCACCCTCGTACTGGCCTCGGTCGATCGACTGGATGCCGGCGCGGAAAATTTCCGCGAAATAGGCCGAGTAGTTCAGCACGAAGGCGACGATGGCCGATGGAAAGTCGGGCAGACGCACGCCAATGACCGGGATGAAGGGCAAGGCAAAGTAGATGAACAGCATCTGTAGCATCAGCGGCGTGCCGCGCATCAGCCAGATGTAACCGTTGACCAGCGTGCTGAGCACAGCAAAGCGTGAAATCCTGATCAAGGCCAGCGCCAGGCCCAGTGGCACCGCGAGCACGAAGGTGATCAGGAAAACCTGAAGCGTGACGCCGCTGCCCTGCAACAGCGGCGGCAAGATGTCGGCAAGGTAGTTCATGGCGGTCAGCCTCGCCACTTGGCAGGCTTATTTCTTGACGATGTCCTTGCCAAACCACTGGGTCGAAATTTTGGCGGCGGTGCCGTCGGCCTTCATGTCGTCAAGTGCCTTGTCGAGCTTGGCTGCCAGCGCGGTGTCATCCTTGCGGGTGCCCACACCGTAGTCTTCGGTGCCAAAATTTTCTTCCAGCACGCGGTACTCGCCCGGCTTTTTGCCGGTGTAGTAGCGGCCGACGATTTCATCCACCACCAGCGCGTCCAGTCGGCCAGCCGAGAGGTCCATCAGCGCGGTGACGTTGTCGCCAAACTTCTTGATTTCCTTGATCGATTTGGCGGTCGTCGCGTCCTTTTGAATCGCTTCCACCGCACTGCTGCCGTCCTGCACACCGACGACCTTGCCGGCCAGTTGCGCTTTGGTCTTGAGCGGCGATTTCTCGGTCACCACGATGATCTGGCGGTTCTCGAGGTAGGGCTTGGTGAACAGAATGTTGGCCTTGCGCTCTTCGGTGATCGTCAGGCCGTTCCACAGCACGTCAATGCGCTTGCCATTGAGTTCGGATTCCTTGGCGCTCCAGTCGATCGGTTTGAAGCTGACCTCGACGCCAAGGCGTTTGCCGGCTTCCTTGGCCAGATCAATGTCAAAACCGACCAACTCGTTCTTGTCATCACGAAACCCCATCGGCGGGAAGTTGTCATCGAGACCAATGACAATGGCTTGCGCGGCAACCGGAGCCGGGGCGGCTGCCACGGGCGCTTCCTTTTTGCCGCAGCCCGTGACCACCATGGCGGCCATCAGACCTGAGATCAACCACAAAGCGTGCTTATTCATTTGTTTTTCCAGTTGTGAAAGGATAGATAGGGGGGAACGCGTATCAGGTGCCCGAGCGTGTTTCAGCACATCGTGCCGCCCGCACGGTATTGGTAGAAACCCTCGGATTTTAACGCTTGTCGTTGTTCGAAGACCTCGGGATTCGTTTGGGGATAATCTGTCCATCTTGAAAAAAAACGCACACAAACTCCCCGAAGTTAATTTTTCTGACGATGGCCCGATGCGCCATCTGCACCTGGGTACCGAATGGATCCAGGGTTCGATGTACCTGGCCGAGCCCAACGCCCTGGTGCATGAGTACATTCAGCGCATGATGGCTTGGCTGCTGTTTGTGCCGACCGAATCGGTGAAGGACCGCCAGGCGATGCAGTTGGGCCTGGGTGCCGGGTCGTTGACCAAGTTCTGTCACAAGGAGTTGCGCATGCATACCAGCGTCATTGAACTCAACCCGCAGGTGCTGGCCGTCTGCAAGAGCTGGTTCAAGCTACCGGCAGAAAATCCGCGTCTGCAAGTGGTGTTGAGTGATGCGGCGCAGGAAATCCAGAACCCCAGATGGTGGGGCACGGTGGATGCCCTGCAGGTGGACTTGTACGACCACGAAGCCGCCGCGCCGGTGCTCGACAGCCTGCCGTTTTACAACCACTGTCGCCGCTTGTTGACGCCCGAGGGCTGCATGACGGTGAATTTGTTTGGTCGTGCCTCGAGCTTTGCCCGCAGTGTCGAGAAAATGTCGGCGGCCTTTGGCAAAGAGGCCATCTGGGCCTTCAAGCCCACACGCGAGGGCAACACCGTGGTGTTGGCGCAGCACACGCCGAGCCGGCCCAAGCGCGATGTGCTGATGGCGCGCGCCGATGCGATTGAGTTCAACTGGGGCCTGCCGGCCAGCAAATGGGTAAGGGTGTTCAAGCCCATGCTGTCATGACACATCACACCTACTCGACATCGCCGAGCCAGAAGCCCACAGGTCCGCTGGACTGGCGCAGCCTGGTGCAGTGGCTGCAGACCGACGGTCTCATCACGGCGCAGGAAGCCCTGCGCATCCAGTCGCGCTGCGCCCAGGCCGAAAGTGTGCAGCATCCGCTGCTGCGCCTGGCCAGCGTCGGCGTGCACCGTGCCAGCGACGACAAGGCCATGGGCATCGAGGCGCTGGTGCAGTGGCTGGCGCCGCGCGCCGGGCTGAGCTATTTGCGCATCGATCCGCTCAAGGTCGACGTGGCCAAGGTGGCCGACACCATGAGTCCGGCCTATGCCGAGCACCATAAGATATTGCCGGTGCAGGTGACTGCCCAGGAGGTGGTGGTAGCCACCGCCGAGCCGTTTCTGACCGACTGGGTGGCTGAGGTGGAGCGCCAGTCCAGGCGCAGTGTGCGCCGGGTGCTGGCCAATCCGCAAGACATTGCCCGCTACACCGCCGAATTTTTTGCGCTGGCCAAGTCGGTGCGCGCCGCCAGCAAGGCGGGCGGCCATGCTAGCTCGAGCTTTGAGCAATTGGTGGAACTGGGCAAAAGCAACAAACAACTTGACGCCAATGACCAGAGCGTGGTTCAGGTGGTCGACTGGCTTTGGCAATACGCGTTCGATCAGCGCGCCAGCGACATCCATTTAGAGCCGCGCCGCGAGCAGGGCGTGATCCGCTTTCGCATTGACGGTGTGTTGCACCCCGTGTACCAGATGCCCATGGGTGTGCTGGGTGCCATGACGGCGCGTATCAAGCTGCTCGGGCGCATGGATGTGGTCGAAAAGCGCCGCCCGCAAGACGGTCGCATCAAGACGCGCAACCCAAGCGGCGACGAGGTCGAAATGCGTATTTCCACCCTGCCCACCGCGTTTGGCGAAAAGATGGTGATGCGTATTTTTGACCCCGACACCACGGTGAAAGATCTGGATGCGCTGGGCTTCTCGGCGCACGATGCGCAGCGCTGGGAAGCGCTGGTGAAGCGTCCCAACGGCATTATTCTGGTGACCGGGCCCACTGGTTCGGGCAAAACCACCACGCTTTATTCCACCCTGAAGCGGGTCGCCACCGAAGAAGTTAACGTGAGTACGGTGGAAGACCCGATCGAGATGATCGAGCCGGCCTTCAACCAGACCCAGGTGCAGCCGCAGCTTGACTTCGGTTTTCCCGAGGGCTTGCGCGCCCTGATGCGCCAGGACCCCGACATCATCATGGTCGGCGAGATCCGCGACCAGGCCACGGCCGAGATGGCGGTGCAAGCGGCGCTCACCGGGCACCTGGTGTTTTCGACCCTGCACACCAACGACGCACCTTCGGCGGTGACACGGCTGATGGAACTGGGCGTGCCCTCGTATTTGATCAACGCCACCCTGTTAGGTGTGCTGGCGCAACGGCTGGTGCGCACCTTGTGCCGGCATTGCAAAGTGCCCGACCTGGCGGCCACGCCCGAGCTGCTGGCCGAGGCGGTGAAGCCCTGGCAGCTCAGCGGAGCTTACAAGCCGTTCAAGGCGGTGGGCTGTGTTGACTGTCGCATGACCGGATTTTTGGGCCGCATGGGGCTCTACGAGTTGCTGGTGGTCAGCGAGGCTTTCAAGGAAAAGGTCCATCGCGAACCCAACGCCGATGCACTCAAGCGCCAGGCCGTGCTGGATGGCATGCGTCCGCTGCGCCTGGCTGGTGCGCTGCGCGTCGCCGAGGGGCTGACGGTGTTGGAGGAAGTGCTGTCTTCCACCCCGGCGACGGCCTGACTGATGCAAGGTCTTCATCTGCCAAGGAAGGAACTGGCTACTGGCCTGACACTTGCCACACTGGGCGCTATTGCATTTAGCGGCAAGGCCATCATTGTCAAGCTGGCTTACCGCCATGGCGTCGATGCGGTCACGCTCATCATGTACCGCATGCTGTTTGCGCTACCGATTTTCGTGGCGATGGCCTGGTGGGCCAGTCGGGGCAAGCCGGCGCTGACCCGGCACGACTGGTGGGGCGTCTTGGGGCTGGGATTTACCGGCTACTACCTGGCCAGCTTTCTGGATTTTGCCGGGCTGTCCTACATCAGTGCCTCGCTGGAACGGCTCATTTTGTACCTCAATCCGACCTTGGTGTTGCTGCTGGGCCTGGTGCTTTATCAACGCCACATCAGCCGCCGTCAGGCGCTCGGCATGGCCATCAGTTATGCCGGTGTGATTCTGGTGTTTGGCCATGAAATCAATTTTGCCGGGGCCGATGCCGCTCTAGGCGCGGGTCTGGTCTTCGGCAGCGCCATCAGCTATGCCGTGTACCTCAGCTTCAGCGGTGAAATGGTGCAGCGGCTGGGTTCGCTGCGGTTGGTCGGTCTGGCTACCAGCGTGGCCTGCGTGCTGTGCATCGGGCAGTTTGTGATATTGCGGCCCATGCATGCCGCGCTGGTGGCGCCAGAGGTGATCTGGTTGTCTGTGCTGAACGCCACGCTGTGCACGGCCGCACCGGTATTGATGGTGATGATGGCTATCGAGCGCATCGGCGCGGGCTTGGCGGCCCAGACTGGCATGGTCGGTCCGATGTCGACCATTCTGATGGGCGTGTTGCTGCTGGGCGAGCCTTTCACTGCCTGGGTGGCAGCGGGCACGGCGCTGGTGGTGACCGGTATTTTTGTTTTTACCAGTCGCCCTCGGCGGCCGGTTTAGTCGACATCATTTTGACAAGGAGCTTGTAATGGATTTGGGCATTTCCGGTAAGTGGGCTTTGGTGTGCGGGGCCAGCAAAGGCTTGGGGCTGGGCTGCGCCAGAGCACTGGTGCAGGAGGGTGTGAACGTGCTGATG
>JAQSDS010000412.1 GCA_029946045.1 Rhodoferax sp. | reverse complement strand
CGCATGACCGTCAGCGAGTTGGATGTGCCACCGCGCCAGGCTCGCGTCACAGGCGACCACCTCGGCATCGACTACGCCACCACAACAGAGCTGCCGGAGTGCTTTCATACCCTGGTGGAATACTCCATTCTGGCCAGCGTCACCGACCCCTTTGACCCCATGGAAAAGGCTTTTCACCGGCTGGGGCAACACTTTTTGCAAGACACCGAGCACCTGCACCGCGACTGGACGTTGATGCAAACCTATGGCCTGACACCGGAGCTGCGTGCCATGTCACATGTCTGGCGAGCCCGGGTAGGTGATAAGCATGTGGTGGCGGCCAAGGGGGCACCGGAAGCCATTGTGGATTTGTGCCATCTGGACAGCGGCGCGCAGGCGGGTGTTGCCCAGGCCGTGGAGGCCATGGCTGCCAAAGGCCTGCGGGTACTGGCGGTGGCAGGTGCGTCTTTTGAAGGGGAGGATTGGCCGGCCATCGAACACGACTTTGACTTCGAATTCATCGGCCTGCTCGGACTGGCCGACCCGTTGCGCGCGGAGATCCCGCAGGCCGTCACAGAGGCCCACAACGCCGGCATCCGCGTGCTGATGATTACCGGCGACTATCCCGCCACGGCGCTGGCCATTGCCGCGCAGGCCGGACTCCAGAACGGACCCGATGGACTCCTCACCGGCGACGAGCTGACGCAGTTGACCGACGCCGAACTGCAGCAGCGCATGGGCCAGGTGCGCATTTGCGCCCGCATCGCGCCGACGCAAAAACTGCGCATTGTGCAAGCGCTGAAGGCGGCTGGCGAGGTGGTCGCCATGACCGGTGATGGCGTCAACGACGCCCCAGCCCTGAAAGCCGCGCATGTCGGCGTGGCCATGGGCGGGCGCGGCACCGACGTCGCGCGCGAAGCGGCTTCCATCGTGCTGCTCGACGACAACTTTGCCTCGATCGTCGGCGCGATACGCCTGGGGCGGCGTATTTTTGACAACCTGCGCAAATCCATGTCCTACATCCTGGCGGTGCATGTACCGATCGCCGGCATGGCACTGCTGCCCGTGCTGCTGGGCTGGCCCACGGTGCTGTTCCCGCTGCACATCGCATTTCTGGAACTGGTGATCGACCCAGCCTGCTCGATGGTGTTTGAGAACGAACCCGCCGAGTCGGATGTGATGCAACGCCCACCGCACGATGTCACCCAGCCCTTGTTTGGCGGCGCGACGCTGGGGCTGGCGCTGTTACAAGGTCTGGGGGCACTGGCCGTGGTGCTGCTGGCCACCACCTGGGGCGCATCCCATTTAACCGAAGGCGCAACGCGCGCGCTGGCCTTTGCCGTGCTGGTCTTCACCAACCTGGCGCTGATTTTTTCCAACCGCAGCCAGGCCGGTGCTTTTTGGGCCAGGCTGCGGGTACCCAACCGCACGCTGTGGCTGGTGGTGGCGGCCGCCTTGAGCCTGCTGGGCCTGGTGCTTTATGTGCCCTGGCTGGCGGGTTTGTTTTTGTTTGAGCCGCTGCCTCTGAGCTGGCTGGCAATCGCTGCGGGACTGGGGCTGGCCAGCGTACTGTGGTTTGAGCTACTCAAGCTAATCCAAGCCAAAATGGCACCATAATGGAGGCAAGATCCATTTTGGAGCCACTATGCCCAATCTCTCCATCAAAGACGTCCCCGAAGCTTGGGCCCAGGCCTTGCGGGAGCGGGCGGCGCGTAACCACCGCTCGCTGCAAGGTGAACTCATGGCGCTGATCCAGCGCGTGGTCGAACCAGACTCATTACCTCCGGATACCCCCACCAAACCCCTGAGCAGCCAACGCCGGGGCTGGAAAACGGTAGAGCAAATTGCGGCTGAACTCCGTGCCAATCCGCATGATGCCAAGCTTTGCAGCGAACTTCCTCGGGGCGTGGACATCATTCGCGAAGACCGGGATTCCAGGTGAGCAGCCCGGCACGCGGCCTGTACCTGGCAGTACCCCCGCAACACTATCTGGTGCGCCCGCCCTTGGTGTTGGACTGCAGCACACTCGCGGGACTGATTTTTGAAGAAGATTGGCAAGCCCAAGCCTTGCAAAAAATCGAAGGCTGCAGCTTGAAGGCACCCTACTTGCTGGAAGTCGAAATCACCAGTGTGGCACTGAAAAAACACCGTCGCGGCGGGACTGACATCGCACTCAGCGGCTTGGAAAAGTATGTCAGTATGGATATTGAGCTGTTTGAAGTTAACGCGGTTGAGGTGTTTGAACTTGCAAAACGCTATCAGCTCAGCGCCTATGACGCGTCTTACCTCTGGCTGGCTGCCGAGCTCACCTGCCCACTGGCCACCTTCGACGAAAAACTGGCCACGGCCGCGCAGGCGCATCTGAGCAGCCTGCCCTAACTTTAATCAGTTGGGGTCAGAGCACGTCGCTGCGCGAGTGGTCTGACCCGCAAGGTTTCAAGTTAGTTGGGGTCAGAGCACGTCGCTTCGCGAGTGGTCTGACCCGCAAGGTTTCAATCTGCCACTTGCACCGGCACCCGCTGCGCCAGCGCGCACATCAGCTCATAACCGAGCGTGCCGGCCGCCTGCGCAACTTCGTCGATGCCCAGCACCACCCCATTGGCGGCACGCCCCCACAGCGTCACGTCGGTGCCCATGCCGGCCTCCGGGACCGGCGTCAAATCAACCGTGATCATGTCCATGCTGACACGCCCGATCAGTCGGCTGCGCACCCCTGCCACCAGCACCGGCGTGCCGGTGGGGCAGACACGCGGGTAACCGTCGGCATAACCACAGGCCACCACGCCCAGGCGCATCGGGGCCTCGGCCACGAACTTCGAGCCGTAACCGACGCTGTCACCGGCCGCAATGTCCTGCACTGCGATGATTTTTGCCACCAGCGTCATGGCTGGCTGCAGGCCCCACTCGGCGGCCAAGTGCTCGGGGTGGTCGGGCGAACTGCCGTACAGGCTGATGCCAGGGCGAATCCAGTCCGACGCCAACACGGCATCGGCATGGCGCAGGCTGGCGGCGCTGTTACTCAACGAGCGCTCACCCGGCAGGTCACGCGTGACCTCGGCAAAACAGGCCATTTGTGCAGCGATGCCCCGGCCGCCATCGGCGTCACTGAAATGCGTCATGAGCGAAATTTCGTCGACCTGCGGTAAGGCGTTGAGGCGCGCCCAGGCGCTGCGGTAACGCCCCGGGGTAAAGCCCAGCCGGTTCATGCCCGAGTTCATCTTGAGGAAAACCCGGTGACCCACATGGGTCTTGCAGGCCGCCAGCATGTCAATTTGTTCTTCGCAATGCACCGTGTGCCACAAATCAAGGCGCGAGCACAGCTCGAGGTCACGCGGATCGAACACCCCTTCCAGCAACAAAATGGGACCGCGCCAACCCAGGTCGCGTACCCGTTGGGCTTCCGCCAAGTCGAGCAAGGCAAAGCCATCGGCGCTGCGCAAGCCTTCAAAGACCCGCTCGATACCATGGCCGTAAGCGTTGGCCTTCACCACCGCCCACACTTTGGCGTCCGGGGCGGCGCGACGATTGCGTTCCAGGTTATTTTGCAAGGCAGCGGCATGGATGGTGGCGAGGATCGGGCGGGGCATGAAAGGTCTGGGTAAATTATGTTGAGCCGATTTTGACACCGCAGCGGCGTGCTATAACTAGGTCACGTTTGGAGACATGTCACACCCTAAAGCGCCGCAGCACGCGGTCGCAAAAATACCATCGATGAAACGCGGCTTCTTCACCATCATGTCAGCGCAGTTTTTCAGCTCGCTGGCCGACAACGCCTTGTTTGTCGCTGCCGTCCAATTGCTGCGAACCAGCCACGCCCCGCAGTGGCAGCAGGCCGCACTGGTGCCCATGTTTGCCCTGTTTTACGTGGTTTTAGCGCCTTTTGTCGGTGCCTTTGCCGACTCCATGCCCAAAGGCCGAGTCATGCTGGTGAGCAATTTCATCAAGGTCGGGGGCTGTCTTTTCATGCTGTTTGGCACCCATCCGCTGCTGGCCTATGCCGTCGTCGGCCTGGGTGCAGCGGCTTATTCACCTGCCAAGTACGGCATCCTGACCGAGCTCTTGCCGGCCTCGCAGCTGGTCAAGGCCAATGGCTGGATCGAAGGCCTGACGATTGGCTCGATCATTTTGGGTGTTTTGCTCGGCGGGCAACTGGTCGGAAGTCATATCTCGCAGCACTTGCTCGCCATCGATATCCCGGGCATTGACACCGGCATCAATAATCCGGCCGAGGCCGCCATCACGGTGCTGATTTTTGTTTACCTGCTGGCTGCGTGGTTCAACACCCACATTCCCCTCACCGGTGTGCTGATGCGCCCCATGCCAAAACGGCTGCTGGCGCTGCTACCCGATTTTTGGAGCTGCAATGCGCGCCTGTGGCGTGACAAGCTGGGGCAAATTTCTTTGGCTGCCACCACCCTGATCTGGGGCGTAGCCGGCAATTTGCGCTTTATCGTGCTGGCCTGGGCCGCGGCCGCCCTGGGTTAC
Organism: Rhodoferax sp.; assembly: GCA_029946045.1. Taxonomy (GTDB): domain Bacteria; phylum Pseudomonadota; class Gammaproteobacteria; order Burkholderiales; family Burkholderiaceae_C; genus Rhodoferax. The sequence goes on along the minus strand of JAQSDS010000412.1, from coordinate 10,849 downwards.
TCGGTTACCCAGGCATCCGCTTTGCAAGGGGTGGTGGCGATCGGCATGGCAGTGGGGGCGATGGTGGCATCGATGCGCATGCGGCTTGAAGACGGCCCACGCGTGATCACGCTGGGCATCGTCATGGGCCTGCTGATCATCGGCCTGATTTTCATCACCAATGTTTGGGTGGCAGCACCGTTTTTGATCTTGCTGGGCGCTCTGGGCGGCTTTTTGGTGGTACCCATGAATGCCCTGCTGCAACACCGCGGCCACAACCTGATGGGCGCCGGCCGATCGATTGCCGTCCAGAACTTCAATGAGCAAGCCTGCATTCTGGTGCTTGGCGCACTCTACAGCCTGTCTACCGGGCTGGGCTTGCCGACCTTTGCGGCGATCACAGGCTTTGGCTTGGTGATTGCCGGGTTCATGTGGCTCATCCGGCGCTGGCATGCCCGCAACCTGGTGAAGCACCACCATGAAATAGACCGTTTGCTGGCCATTGCCCGCAACGACAAAGCCCACGGTTGATTTCAAGGCCAATGGGGCGCAATATGTCGTTACCCCGCCTTGCCGTACTAAAGTACTGCCTGCGGCGGTGCGCCTAATCTTGCGCCCCATTGGCCATGAAATAACGTATTGTTATATCAAGGGGAATCCATGACGACTGTTTACGACTTTGAGGCGCTGTCCATCGACGGCAAGCCGGTGGCATTGAAAAATTTCCATGGCAAAGTGCTGCTGATCGTCAACACCGCCAGCGCCTGCGGTTTCACGCCGCAGTTTGCCGGCCTGGAAAAGCTGCATGAAAGTTATGGCGCGCAAGGCCTGGTGGTGCTCGGTTTTCCGTGCAACCAGTTTGGTGCCCAAGATGCGGGCAGCAACAGCGAGATTGCCGGGTTTTGTCAGCTCAACTATGGTGTCACGTTCCCGATGATGGCCAAAATCGAGGTCAACGGCGCTGGCGCCCACCCACTCTACCAGTGGCTGGCAGCTGAGGCTCCGGGCCTGCTGGGCAGCACATCGATCAAGTGGAACTTCACCAAGTTTCTGGTTGGCAAGGACGGTCAGGTACGCAAACGCTATGCACCCACGGACAAGCCCGAAAGTCTGAGCAAGGACATCGAAGCCGCGCTGGCAGCCTGAGCAACGCTTCCCTTTTGGGCACATGGCAGACTCTTTTGAAAAAGGCCCAGCATGACCGAAGCCTTGCCGCCACGCGGGCGGCTTGAGAAGCCGACGCTCATTTATCCGTTCGCGTCGCCACCGGCACCCGGCGTGCTCTGGATGCGCATGCCCATGCCGTTTGCGCTCGATCACATCAACGTCTGGGCACTGCAAGACGAGGATGGCTGGGCCGTGGTGGACACCGGCCTGCGCACCGATGCCACCCTGGCCGCATGGCGTCAGTGGCTCGCCGCCGACACCGAGCAGCGGCGACTGACAAGGGTCTTTGCCACCCACATGCACCCGGACCATGTCGGCATGGCCGGCTGGCTTACCGGAAAATTCAACTGCCGGCTGTGGATGACGCGACTCGAATACCACTGGACTATTTGGCGGCATCACAAGCGCGTTCACTGGACCGTTTGCGCAAGACGCTGCAGGAACCCAAACGGGTCGTCGATGTCTTCGCCGCACTGTTTGCCCGGGTCATCGACGAGGCCGATGGTCCTTTGCTGAGTCTAGCCACCGGCGAGAGCCTGGCCTGCCTGAACTATCTGTGGCAGCGCGGTGAGGTGCAGCGCGACATCAACGACACGGGCGTGGCGATTCACCAGATGCGCTGATAACGCTAACGCGTCTTCATAAAAAAAGCCCATCACCAGGACGGGCTTTTAAAGTCTTAGATGCAACAAATCAGATATTGGGTGTTGCCAGGTAAGCCGCGATGTCCGCCAGGTTTTGCGTGGTCAAGTTGGAGAGACGGCCCATCCCGCCCATATTGTTGCTGATGGCCGCCTGAATGGTGCTGGGGCTGTTGGCGCCGGCGAGTACATTCATAGTGTTTGAAGCCGCAGCGCCATGACAGCCGCTGCAATTGGCATACAGTGTTTTGCCAGTTGTCGCTGATGTCAGCACCGCTGGATTATTCACGGCAAAGGTACGGCTCACGGTGGCGGCGGCAGCATAGTTGGTGTTGCCGGCCTGATCGGCGGTGACGGTGCAGTTGCCCGCCGCCAGCGGTGTCAGTGTGTTGCCGCTCACCGTGCACACCGAGGACGTGGTGGTGGCGAGTGTCACGGTCAGACCCGAATCTGAAGTCGCTAGCAAGTTGGCGGGTGTTCCAACGGTCTGTGCGCCGGGCGATGCGAACGTGATGGCTTGACTTGTCAGAACAGCGCCTGTGGCAGACGCGACGGTCAAGGTGTTGACGACCGGCACCGCAGCGGTGTAAGTGGCATTGCCAGTCTGGGTCGCACGCAAACTGCAGGTGCCTGGGGCGACCAAAGTCAGGGCGGTGTTGGCCACAGTACAGACAGCGGTGGTGGTGGACGTGATGGTCACCGGCAGCCCGGATGTCGCCGTGGCGACCAGAGCTGGCGTAGCAACGCCCATGGTTTGATTGCCAGGTGAGGCAAACGTGATGCTTTGGGTTTGCAAGGCGGTGCCCGTGCCACTGCCGACGCCATTGGCAAGATAAGTGGCAATGTTGTCGGCGGTCACCGTGGTGATCGTGCTGGCCAGATACCCCATGCCGCCCTCGTTTTCCTGAATCGCCCGCAGGGTTTTATAAGAATTCACAGCATCCGCCATCCGCGCGCCGTGACAGCCGAGACAAGAAGCCTCATAAGCGGCTTTACCGGCAACAGCGTCACCTGGCAGACCAGTGCTGGTGCTCAAGCCACGTGTTTCGTGGCCTGCTTCCATTTCGTTCTCAAGCTCACCCAGATCTTTGCCCTCTTCTTCAAGTTTGGCCTGGATGTCATCAAGCACATGATCGTGGTCATCGCCCATTCTCTCAGTTGTGGCGGGCACAAATTTGCTGCCAATCACATCATCGGGCAAACGGCTGGTGTCAACGCCCTTGGATTCCAGATGTGTCTTGAGTAGCCGGGTAGCGGTCGTCACACGCGCCTCGCTGAATCCCTTGACTTCGTCGGCATCGAATTTGTCATAGGCATCAGCAGACACGCCACTGCTGCTTAGATTGGCCACCAGCATGTCGGTGACCGGGGTGATGTTGACGTTGCCGGTAAGCTTGACCAGTGAATGCAGTTTTCCGTGGCGGCCGCGGCGGTCAGTGAAATCGACCCGCGCCACGCAGGGCAGGGTGACATGGCTCACATCCACACTGTAGCTGCCGTCTGCCTGTGTGCTGACGGCCGGTGTGCTGCCGATGGTGCATTTGAGGGTGACCTGGCCGTTATCGATGGCCAGGCCGGTTGCCGCTACGCCGCTGACCGTAGAACCGGTGGCCGAACCACCTGATGAACCGCCTCCGCCGCAGGCCGTCAAGACGGCTCCAGCAGCAATGACCAGCAAGGTGCGGGTGAGTGGATGGGGTAAAAATGCCATGATGTGACTCCGTTGAAGTGAAAGGAAAAATTCCTGCTTGCAGGGCGATGGTTTTAATTAATTGGGAAATTTTCCCGAAATATACGCCATTTATGTCGCATAATTCAGCATATGGTGATTTTTTGGGAAAAATACCCAAATATTTTGTGTAAGCGATTGTTTAGGCACAATGCGTCATCCAAAGTCAGCCGCATCCACATGACATCGAACCCATCCAACAATGAACCGCCTCTGCTGGCATCAGGACCGGCCAAATCCAGCTTGGCAACGCAGGCCATCGCGGAGCTACTGAAGCCGCTGGCGCGTCTGATGATTGAGCACAGTGTCCAATTGATGCCCATGATGGAATTGATGAAAAAGGCATTGGTTGAAGAAGCCCAGGCCAGCTTTGGGCTGGCCGATAAAGGCAACACCGATACCCGTGTTGCCCTGCTCACGGGCGTCCACCGCAAGGATGTGAGACGTCTGCGCGAAGCACCCGACGTCTCAGCCGAGGCACTCCCAATGGTGCCGGTGGCCGCCGCCGTGGTGGCACGCTGGATCAGTGAGCCCAGGTATCTGAACGCTGACCAATCCACGCGCGCGCTGGCGCGCACGCCACGGCGCAGTGCTGCGGGCCAGTCTGACTTCAGCACACTGGTGGCGGAAGTCAGCCGCGATGTGGGTGCGCGTGCCGTACTCGACGAATTGCTTCGCCTGGGCGTGGTGACGGAGCGTGACGATGGTTTGATTGAGCTCAAGTCCGCAGCATTCGTCCCCAAAGAAGGTTTGAGCGAGTCATATCACTTTCTGGCAGCCAACGTCAGTGATCATCTGGCCTGCGCAGTGCACAACCTGATGCCTGATCGACGAACCCCCGCGATGCTGGAGCAAAGCGCTTTTTGCCAGGACTTGTCAGCCGAACAGGCGGAACAACTGCAACTGCGCGCGCGCCAGCTATGGGCAGCCAGCCTGCAACAGTTCCTGCCCACAGCCACCGTGGCCAAGCAGCGCAGCCAGGGCCAGGACGGCCCTCGACATCGGGTGCGCTTCGGGGTGTATTTTTATGATGATTTGCATCCCCCTGAAGAACAGGCTGCCATCCGACCCAAAGCACCGCGTCCACCCCATAAAAAGCCCAAATCATGAGTGACATCCCGTTTTCGACCCAGGCCTTGAATCGCCGCCAATGGCTGTTGTTGACTGGCGCCACATTGACAGGGTGCGGCGGCGGGGCTGACAGCCTGCTGGCCAGTTTGCCGGGTACCGGCGGCACTGGCTCACCGCTGCTGGCGCAAGGCACCATCACGGGTTTTGGCAGTGTCATTCTCAATGGCATCAAATTTGACGTCACGCAGGCCAGCGTCAAGTTGGACGGGGTCAATGCCGCCTCGACCCATCTGCGCCTGGGCATGGTGGCAGATGTGCAGGCTGAACGTGGCGTTGACCTCACGCTGGGGGTTGCCAGCAGCATCGAGGTCTGGTCGATCGCGCAGGGGACCGTGAACCAGCCGGGAACCAATAGCCTGGTCGTGGCGGGCATGAGCATCCAGACTTCCAGCAACACGGTATTTGACGGCGTCAGCGATGCCAGCCAGCTCGTCAGTGGCCAGATCGTGACCGTCTGGGGACTACTGCAGTCGGGTGCCGACGGCAGCCACTGGGGGGCTACGCGCGTGTCGGTCTTGCCAACTGCAACGGAAATGGTCAGCAGTGGCCTGATCATGTTCTCGAACGGCCAGCCCACCCTGCATGGCCTGGTCTTAACAGGCAGTCTGGCTGATTCATTGACCCAGGGCAGCCTGATGCGCGTGCAGGGTCTATTGTCGTCAGACGCGCGCAGCCTGGCCGTGTTATCGGTCAGGGTATTGGGCGTGGCGGCCCTGGTGCAGGGCTCAGGGTCTGTAGAAATCGAAGGGTTTGTGACGGCCGTGACTTCCAGCAGCCGTTTTACGCTGGGGATGATCGAGGTCGATGCCAGTAACGCGGTTTACACGCCCAGCAACCCGTCCCTCACCGTGGGGTCACAGGTGGAAGTTTATGGCGTGCTGTCAGCCGGGCTGCTCAATGCCACCAAAGTTGAAGTGGAAAGCGAGCACATGCTGGGCCAGGCAGAGATCAAGGGCAGCATCACTGACTACGTGAGTCAGTCAAACTTTGTGGTCTATGGTCAACGTTGCGATGCGTCGGCGGCAAGCTTCAGTCACGGCCTGGCCTCTGATTTAGCGGCCTGGAACGGCCAGGTCAAAGTCACGGGCACCAAAGCTGGCGATGTGCTCAAGGTGAGCACGCTGGAGTTTGAGCTTGAGGGGTCGTGAGCCGGGCCACTGACCCGGACCCAGCGGGTCAACGCGCCAAGGCGCGCAGCCGTTGTGCCGCGTCAAACAAACCGGTGGCGGTGGCATCCCAGCCCAGGCAGGCATCGGTGATCGAGACACCGTAGCGCAGGTCTTTGGGGTCGCCCAGCTTCTGGTTGCCCTCAAACAGGTTCGACTCCAGCATCACGCCCTTGATGGACCGGCAGCCGTCCACGATCTGCCCCACCACATCTTTCAGCACCAGGCTTTGCAGCGCATGGTTTTTGCGCGAGTTGCCGTGGCTGCAGTCGACCACGATATTCACCGGCAACTGGGCCTTGGCAAGTTCTCCTTCAGCTTGCGCAATGGCCACCGAGTCGTAATTGGGTACGCTGCCACCGCGCAGGATCAGATGGCCATGGGCATTGCCACGGGTCTGCGTCAAAGCCACCTGGCCTTCGCCATTGATCCCCAGGAAAGTGTGCGGCTGGGCGGCGGACAACATGGCGTTGAGTGCCACGTCGAGGTTGCCGTCGGTGCCGTTCTTGAAGCCCACCGGGCTCGACAGGCCGCTGGCCATTTCGCGGTGGGTCTGGCTCTCGGTGGTGCGCGCGCCAATCGCGCTCCAGGCAATCAGGTCGCCCAGGTACTGCGGCGTGATCGGGTCCAGCGCCTCGGTGCCGCAAGGCAAGCCCATGTCGTTCAGGTCCACCAGCAACTGGCGCGCCAGGTGCAGCCCGTCTTCGATGTGAAACGAGTCGTCCATGCGCGGGTCGTTGATCAGCCCTTTCCAACCCACCGTGGTACGTGGTTTTTCAAAATAAACCCGCATCACGATGAACAACTGGTCTGTCAGTTCATCCGCCAGCGCCTTGAGGCGTTGCGCGTAGTCCCGCGCGGCGGCCAGGTCATGGATCGAACACGGCCCCACCACCACCAGCAAGCGCGGGTCACGCCCCTGCAGGATATTGGCCACGGTGGCACGGGCGGTGCTCACGGTATGGGTGGCGCGCTCGCTGGCGGGCACAGCATCGTGCAATGCGCTGGGCGGCAGCAGGGTTTGCTGCGACAGCACGTTCAGGTTTTCAAGCGCGGTGGGGAAAGTCATGGGGGTTTTGAATAGAGCAGAAGTGGCCTTGATTTTATGAGTGGGTTCGGCACGGCGGCGCCCGTGCACAAAACCAGCCGCCATAATGAAGCCTGTTCTCCCAGCCAAAACATGCCTGCCAGTCGACCCTTACCCCATGTTGTTGTGATCGGTGCCGGAATTGTGGGCGCGGCCACAGCCTTTTATCTCAGCCGCGCCGGCGCCAAAGTGACCGTGCTTGATGCTAAAGCGCCGTCAGCGGGTGCCACTGGCGCCTCGGATGGCGCGGTGTCGGTGGCCAGCAAGCGCCCCGGCCTGATGATGCAGCTGGCACGCCAGGCGCGCGACCTCTATGCCCAGCTGGTGCGCGAGGAGGTTCTGACGGATTTATTCCACACCCGCCCCACCTACCTGTTTGCGCGTTCCGACCTCGAAGTGGCGGTGATTGCAGCGCAACAGCGCGACCTCGACAGCCAGGCCGAACCCACACTGTGGCTCGACCGCGCCATGCTGATGCGACGTGTGCCGGGCCTGGGCCACAGTGTGCTGGCCGGACTCAAAGTGCCCAAGGACGGACATGCCATTGGCTACCATGTGACCCACCGCCTGCTGTCCTGCGCCAACGTGGTACCGCTGCGGCACACCCCGGTGCATGATCTGGTGATGTCAGGCAATCGCGTGATCGGCGTTGAAACCCCCACCGGGCGCATCCCGGCTGACGTGGTGGTGCTGGCTGCCGGCATCGACTCGATGGCTTTTTTGGGTCTGGACAAGGTGATGATTCCGCGCAAGGGGCAGTTGATCGTGACCGACCGTGCAGCCTTTGGCTACGCCGCGCTGCCCGGGCCGCTGATGTCAGCCAGTTACCTGGCCTCCAAACACACGCCCACCGCCCAGCAAAGCTCGGTGAGCCTGGTGATCGACCCGCTACGCACCGGCCAGTTCTTGTTGGGCAGCAGCCGTGAGACCGGCATATTGGATCGCCAGACCGACATCCGCACGGTGGCGACCATTTTGCGCGAGGCCATCGACGTCTACCCGCCGCTGGCGCGCCAACGCGTGATCCGCACCTTTGCCGGCATTCGCGCCACCACCGAAGACGGCCTGCCCATTGTCGGCAGGCACCCCGAACTGGACGGCCTGATCGTCGCCACCGCCATGCAGGGCGACGGTATTTGCCTGGGGCCGCTGGTGGGCGCTGCGGTGGCACGCTGGGCGCTGGAACAGGACAGCGCCCAGGACTTTGCCGCCTTGTCACCCGCGCGTTTTCTGAAGACTTAGAAACCTTGCGGCTCAAACCACTCGCGCAGCGACGTGCTCTGACCCCAACCAACTTGAGACCTTGCGGGTCAGACCACTCGCGCAGCGACGTGCTCTGACCCCAACTTTTTAAGACCTGTCGTGAAAGCGCGCTAAAAAAGCCTGGGTGGCAGCCTGCTGCGGGTGGTCGATCACGTCTTTGGCCGGGCCGCTTTCCACCACCACGCCGTCGCGCATGAAAACCAGCACGTCGGCCACTTCACGGGCAAAGGCAATCTCATGCGTGACGATCACCATGGTCATGCCGTCTTTGGCCAACGCCTGGATCACCGCCAGCACCTCGCCCACCAGTTCGGGGTCGAGCGCCGAGGTGGCTTCGTCAAACAGCATCACCTGGGGCTGCATGGCCAGCGCACGGGCAATGGCCACACGCTGCTTCTGACCGCCCGAGAGCTGTTGCGGGTGCGCATCGGCCTTGTCCGACAAACCCACCTTGTCGAGCAATTGCAGCGCCTGCTCACGGGCTTTTGCCTTGGGCGTGTGCAGCACGGTGACCATGCCTTCCATCACGTTTTGCAAGGCCGTCATGTGCGGAAACAGGTTGAAATGCTGGAACACCATGCCGGTGTTGGCGCGAAAGCGCGACAGCACGCGGTCGCTGGGCAACTGGGTAGCAGCACCCTGGTAGCTGAATTCATGCTCACCCACACGGATGCTGCCAGCATCGGGCATGGTCAGCAGATTGATGCAACGCAACAAGGTGGATTTGCCTGAACCCGACGGCCCCACCAGCGCCACCACCTGGCCCTTGTCCACGCGCATCGACACGTCCCGCAGCACCACGTTGTCGCCAAACTGCTTGCGCAATCCCTGTATTTCAATCATGTTTTGGTCCCAAAAATCAGGTATCGGCGCGCCGCTCCAGCCGCTTGATCAGGCTGGTGGCCGGTACCAGCACGGCCAGGTACATCAATGCAATCAGCGTGTAGGTTTCCAACGGACGGTAGGTTTCATGCACCACGGCTTGGGCCTGGTAAACCAGGTCCGGCAAAGCCACGATGGAGACCAGCGAGGTGTTCTTGAGCTGCATGATCGACTGGTTCAGCAGCGGCGGGGTCATGCGCCGCAAGGCCTGCGGCAACACCACGCGGCGCATGATCTGAAAGCGCGTCATGCCCAGGGCGCGCGCGGCTTCGGTCTGGCCGACCTCGATCGAGATGATGCCGCCGCGAATGATCTCGGAATAAAACGCGCCGCCGTACAAGGACAGCGCCAGCACCGCCGCCATGGCCGGCGACATTTCTATACCGAGCAGTACCGGCAGGGCGTAGTAAAACCAGATGATCTGCACCAGCACCGGCGTCGAGCGAAACAGCTCCACATAGCCCTTCATGGGCCAGCGCACCACCGCCCAGCGCGACAACTGCCCCATGCCGGCGATCAGGCCAAACAGCAGTCCCAGCGCAATACACATCACGGTATAGCCCAGGGTGTAAAGCAAGCCTGTGGCAAACAGACTGCGGTATTCCCACAAAAATTCAAAGTTCCACTGGTACACACATTCTCCCGTTGATCAAATAATCGTCTCTGCGAGCCTCGTCAGTTTTGCAGGGGCGGCGCCCTGTGGGAGCGACGACCTGTGGGAGCGGCGCCCTCGCCGCGAATGCCCCCAGGACATCCTTCGGCCCGAGGGCGGGCCTCCCACAAGGACAGGCCCCACTGGATCGCCATGACCTGCGGCCTCGTGCTTCACCTTGTCAAACGCGCCTCAGAACTTGACGATGACCGGAATCTCTTCTGGCTTGATGCCCATGAGCTTGTCCAGATTCGACAGCACGATCGGGTTCATTTTGTCGGCTGCGCGCAGTTCAGTGATCCACTTGTCGACGTAGGTCTGCCAGGTTTTGTCGGCCTCCTTGCGCAAGCCGGCGTTGGTGGTGGTGCCCTTGAGCGGCTCCGGCACGATCAGGTGACCCACGTTGGGATTCTTCTTGAGAATACCGGCCGACACCGTGACCACCAGCGGCTGCACGTCGGCACGGCCAGTTTGCACCGCCATGGTGGCGTCGTTGGATTTCTCGAAGCGCAAAATTTTGGCCTTGTCGTACATGGCCGTCACCAGGTTGTCGTAGGACGAGCCCACGTCCACCGCAATCGTCACCTCGGGCTTGTTCAGGTCGTCCCAGGTCTTGGCCTCGAAGCCTTTTTTGGCAATCAGCGTGAAGGCGTTCTGGTACAGCGGCACGGTGAAATCGATCACCTCGCGGCGTTGCGGCGTCGGGTTCAGACCAAAAAAGATGTCGAGCTTGTTGGTCTGCAGATCGAGCACCGAATTGCCCCAGGTGGTCTCGGTCACCACCAATTTGACGTTGAGCCTGGCTGCCAGGTCTTTGGCCAGGTCGACCATGATGCCGCTCCATTCACCGGTAGCCAGGTTCTTCTGGTAATTTGGCGGGGCACCGGCGACGGCACCCACACGCAATATCTTGGTGCTGTTGATGCGGTCCCAAGTGGTTTGATCAGGGGCCTGTGCCAGCGCAGCGCTACCCAAAATGCTGGCAGCCAGAGCGGCCACACCCATGGTGAAATGGCGTCGTTGTTTCATGGTCATCGTCTTCTCCTGGTCATGGCAAAAATTGCCGGTTGCAAAAATCATGAATCGACTACGCATCGGTATAGGCCGCCAGTGCCGCCACCGACACCGGTCGCAACGGCCAGCGCGGCACAC
>JAQSDS010000411.1 GCA_029946045.1 Rhodoferax sp. | reverse complement strand
GTTTCACTACTTTGCGCTGCGCAAGATGCACTTCATGATGCGGGCCAAAGCCTTAGTGGCTTTTCCCGGCGGTTTTGGCACGCTGGACGAACTGTTTGAAGTGATCACCTTGGTTCAGACCCGCAAAGCCAAACCCGTGCCCATCGTGTTGTATGGCACCGAGTATTGGAAACGCCTGATCAACATTGACGTACTGGTCGAGGAAGGCGCGATCGCGGCCGAAGACCTCAAGCTTTTCCACTATGCAGATGAACCCGAAACCGCCTGGGCCTTGATCAAAGACTTTTACGGCTTGTGAACTGGCGGGCGCAGGTGCCAGGCCGAGCGCGCGCCGGCAGCCACGCTGGCGCCCACCGTCCAGAACACCAGCGACACACCCACCACGGCACCGGCGCTGCCAAACAACAGGGGCATCAGCACGCTGGATGCATTGATGGCCATCAACCGAAAGCCAAGTGCCTCGCCATGGCGCGCCTCTGGGGTGATCTGGTGCAAGGTGCTCATGATCATCGGCTGCACCGAACCCAGCGAAATACCCAATAAAACCGAGCACAACCCCATCGTGAGCGCGTCGGGCATGAACGGGTAAAGCGCAAACAGCATGGCCGTGGCCAGCATGGCTGTGGTCACCACCACCCACTCATGCAAATGAGCCGCCAACAGGGGCAAGGCCACCCGGACGGCGGTTGCCGCCAGGGCGAAGCTGCCTAAAATCGCCCCGATGGCCGACGCGCTTAAAGCCCGTTCGTGCCCCAGCACCGGCACCACAAACGTGTGCACATCCCAGCAGGACGACAGCAACCAGTTCACCAACATCAGCCGACGGATCATCGGATCACGCAGCAAGTCCCAGGCACCCCCCTTGCTGGAGCCGGTTTTGACCGGTATCGGAGGCAGCTCCAGGGTGTGACGCACCCACAGCCAGGTCATCAAGGGCATACAAGCGAGCGCAAAAAACGCCATTCGAAAACCAGCCAGGTCAATCAGCAAACCCGCAGCCAGCGGCCCGATAAAGTTGGACAGCGCCGGACCAATAGACAACCAGCTGAACATGCGCTTGAGTTCGGTGTTGTTTTGCGCTGAACGCCCCACATGGCGTTGCAGGCTGATGGACGCCACGCCGGTAGCCCCCCCTGTCATCAGCGCGCTCAGGCACAGCACAGGAAAAATTGGAAAGGCCACCGCCAGACCGGCCCCGGCGCTGGCGGCCAGCACGCCAAACCCCACCGGTCGTTTAAATCCGTTGCGATCCGCATAACGACCGGCTGGCAATGCCAGAAACACCTGGGTCAGGGCAAACAAGGACAGCAACAATCCCACGGCCAGGGCGCTGTGCCCTTCGCGCAGTGCCATCAGCGGTGCGGCCATGCGCATGCCGGCCATGCAGGCATGCAAACTGATGTGGCCACCGATCAGGCGGATGAGTGCCACCGACCCCAACGGAGCCACGGTGGTGGTCACGGCACCGCTGGCCCGTCCGGGCTGTCGAAATCTGCGTCTTGCACGATCAGTGCCGCGCTTTGGGTGTCAGACAAGGCCTCTACGTTCTTCAGCGCCCGCCCCATGGCGCGGCTGCGGGTTTGCGCGCCGTCAATGGTTTTGAGGACGGTTTCGGTCTGCGACTTGACCTTGGCCAACACGTCGCCAAACTTGCCAAATTCGGTTTTGACCGCGCCCAACACCTGCCAGACTTCGCTGGAGCGTTTTTCGAGCGCCAGAGTTCTGAAGCCCATTTGCAGCGAGCTCAGCATGGCCAGCAAGGTGGTGGGCCCTGCCAGCGTCACCCGGCAGTCGCGCTGCAGCGATTCCATCAGGCCGGGGCGGCGTAGCACTTCGGCGTACAGGCCTTCGGTGGGCAGAAACAGGATGGCAAAGTCCGTGGTGTAAGGTGGCTCCAGGTATTTTTCAGCGATTGATTTGGCCTCCAGCCGAATGCGCTGCTCTAGCCCACGGGCGGCCAGTTCAGCCGCCGGCGCATCGGCGCGGCCCTGGGCGTCGAGCAGGCGTTCGTAGTCTTCATTCGGAAACTTGGCATCGATCGGCAACCACAAGGGCGCACCTGATTCAGACCGGCCCGGCAGCTTGATGGCGAAGTCGACCACGTTTTTGCTGCCCGGGCGCGTCGCCACCTGGGCCGCGTACTGGTCCGCTACAAACACCTGCTCCAGCAGCGAAGCGAGTTGCGCCTCGCCAAAAATGCCACGCGTCTTAACGTTGGTCAGCAGGTGCTTGAGGTCTCCGACACCTTGCGCCAGGGTTTGCATTTCACCCAGCCCCTTATGGACCTGCTCAAGGCGGTCGGCCACCTGCTTGAAGCTCTCACCCAGACGCGCCTGCAGCGTGCTTTGCAATTTTTCATCGACCGTGGCGCGCATTTCATCGAGCTTGGCCGAATTGCTGGTCTGTAACTGCGCGAGTTGTTTCTCCAGCGTCTCGCGGATTTCGTTCATGCGCCGCGCGTTGGACTCACTCAAACCAGACAACTGGTTAGTAAGCGTGTCGTGCAAGGTTTTTTGCAACAAGGCCAACTGCTGGCCAAAAGCGTCAATTTGCGTGTTTTGCGTGCGGGTGGCTTCTGCGCCCTGTTGCACCAGCGTTTGCTGAAAAGTGGACAAGGACAGGGCCAATTCCTGGCGACTGTCGCGCGAGGTATCCAGGATGTCGCGGCGCAGCTCACGCTCCAGCCGATCAGCGCTGTCCCTGACCTGTTGCATCAGTTGATCGGTTTGTGAGGTGTCAACGCGGGCGCTGCGCAGGAACACCATCACCAGCAAAGCCAGATTGAAAAGACCCAGAGCGAGCAGCACCCAAGCAAAGAAAGTGTTCACACTGGTCCTCTTTTGAGCAAAAGGCGCAGCAGCCAGCGGCTAGAAACGCTCATCACGCGCGCGCAGTTGCTTGGTTTAAAGGTGTCACAGCCTTGCCGTTCACAAGGTAGCCAATCAGGTTGTCGGCCGCGAGTTGCGCCATCGCCATGCGGGTCGGCACGGTGGCGCTGGCAATGTGCGGGGTCAATACCACATTAGGTACAGTCAACAAATCAGGGTGCACCGTGGGTTCACCTTCAAAGACATCCAGCCCGGCGGCGGCAATGGTGCCCTGCTTCAAGGCCACGGCCAGAGCAGCGTCATCCACAATGCCACCACGCGCGATATTGATCAGGGTGGCGGTGGGCTTCATCTGTGCCAATTCAGCCGCCCCGATAGCATGGTGGGCCTCAGGCGAGTAAGGTAGCACCAGAATCAAATGGTCGGATTGCGCGAGCAGTTCCTGCTTGCTGACCAAGGTGGCACCGCACGCCAATTCGGTGGCAGCGTCCAGGCGCGAGCGGTTGTGATAAATCACCTTCATGCCGAAACCATGCGCACCGCGTCGGGCGATGGCCTGACCTATGCGCCCCATGCCCAGAATGCCCAGCGTGCTGCCATGCACGTCAGAACCGGCGAACATGTCGTAACGCCAACTGGTCCACAAACCGGCACGTAAAAAGCGCTCGCTTTCAGCCATGCGCCGGGCTGTGGCCATGACCAAGGCAAAACCAAAATCAGCGGTGGTTTCGGTCAGCACATCGGGCGTGTTGGTGGCCAACACGCCGGCGGCCGTCATGGCACCCAGGTCAAAGTTGTTGTAGCCCACGGCCATGTTGGCGCAGATCTTGAGATCGGGACAGGCCGCCAGAAGTGGTGCATCGATGCGCTGGCTGCCGGTGGTGAAAATGCCTTGCTTGCCCTGCAGTTGCTGGATCAGTTCTGCGGGCGACCAGATGACGTCCTGCTGATTGGCGCTGACCTCAAAGTGCTGCTCCAGCAGCGTCAAAATTTGCGGGAACACGGCGCGCGCAACCAAAATACTTGGTTTCATTTTTTAAGTCTCCTGGCACAGTTGAAAAGCGGCAAAGCAATTTTTTAGCGTACCATTGTCTCCGATCAAATGCCTGTTTGGCTGCGAACAGGCCAGTCCGATGGGCTCTATTTTTATCAAGTTTGAATGCCACTTTAACGGTCTTTTGAAAACTTTAGACTTGTCTACAATCGCGAAATTCAAAAATCCCCAAACCCGATCAACGTGATTCGCTCATTCAGCCTGTTCGTTTTTTTATACCTGTTTTGGCTTTTGCTGTCAGGTTTTTTTACGCCCTTTTTAATGACCGCAGGCGTTGGCTGTGCGCTGGCTGTGACCTGGTTTGCACGGCGCATGCATGTTGTCGACGCGGAGGGCCACCCGATCCAGCTGGGCACACATGCCTTGTTCTACTGGGGCTGGCTTTTCAAGGAAGTTCTCAAATCGGGATGGGATGTCAGCAAAATCATTGTGCATCCCAAACTGCCCATCAGTCCAACGCTGGTGCGATTCAGGCCTTCCCAAAAAACGGAGGTCGGCTTGGTGTTGCATGCCAACTCCATCACGCTGACGCCTGGCACCATCACGATTGAAGCCCACGCGCAGGAGTTTTTGGTACACGGCCTCACCCGCGCCGCAGCGCAAGCAACGGTGGACAGTGAGATGGATCAACGGGTCAGTTGGTGCGAGGGCAAAGCCTGATGTTCTCGATCGCTGCCATTGCGCTGCTGGTCACATTGGCCCTGGCTCTGGCACGCGCCGCGTTGGGGCCCACGGTTTTTGACCGGGCGCAGGCGGCCAACACCATTGGTACGGTAGCCATGTTGCTGCTGGCCGTTTTGGGGTTCTTGAACGGACGCCCAGAGTTTTTGGATTTGGCCATCGTCTATGGCTTGCTCAACGTGATCGGCACGATTGCTGTCCTGAAGTATTTTCGGCGCGGGGATCTGGGCGACCCGGGGGATGAAAAAGAAGAATCCACCGCCAAAGAGGAGCCCAGCGCATGAATTTATTCATCACGACGGTGAGCTGGTTGAGTTTGACACTTGGCGGCGCTTTTTGTATTGTGGGCGCGATTGGCTTGCTGCGCATGCCCGATTTTTACACCCGCATGCACGCTGCCAGCGTGATCGAAACACTGGGTGCTGGCCTGATCTTGTTGGGACTGATGCTGCAAGCGGGGCTCACCCTGGTGACCGTCAAACTAGTCATGCTGGGTCTATTGATCCTGTTTGTCAGTCCGACAGCCACGCATGCCTTGGCCCGTGCCGCCATGATTCGCGGGCTCAAGCCGCTGCTGGCCCCCGAGGAGAAATAAGCATCGAAACCCTGATCATCAATGTGTTGATGCTGATGATGGCCGTGAGTGTGGTGGTCATTATTCGTAACCGTAACTTGTTTGCTGTCATTCTGCTCAGCGGCATTTACAGCTTCCTGATGGCCACCGTGCTGGTGGCCATGGACGCGGTTGATGTGGCCATGACCGAAGCAGCGGTAGGCGCGGGCATCTCCACCGTGCTCTTGCTGGGTGCACTCTATCTGGGTAAAAGTGAAGAGGCTCATCCGCCCAACAAACCATTTTTACCGCTTTTGGTGTCTATGTCGGTTGGTGGCATGTTGATCTATGGCACCCTTGGCCTGCCTGAATTCTCAGACCCCAAGGCACCGATCCACATGCATGTGGTGCCACGTTATCTCAATGAACTCAAGCAAGAGGTCGATGTCCCCAATGTGGTCACCGCCGTCTTGGCCAGCTACCGTGGTTACGACACCTTGGGCGAAACCACGGTGGTCTTCACCGCCGGTGCCGGGGTTGTCGCGCTGTTGCGACGTCGCCGCAAGGGGCGCAAGTCATGAAAAACGATCTGATCCTGCGCGTCGTCGCCAAGCTGCTGATCCCGTTCATTTTGCTGTTTGCCCTGTATGTGCAATTTCATGGTGACTTTGGTCCAGGCGGCGGCTTCCAGGCTGGCGTGATTCTGGCGGCTGCCGTCATCTTTTATGCCCTGATTTATGGCTTGGCCGATGCACGCAAGGTGGTTCCCGAGCCTCTGGTGGAATCCATGATGGCCATCGGCGTGCTGATCTACGCAGGGGTGGGGGTTGCCGGACTGCTGCTCGGCGGCAACTACCTTGACTACTTTGTGCTCGACCCCAACCCGGTGCACGGCCAGCATCGCGGCATTTTCTGGGTCGAGGTGGGCGTGGCCACCACGGTATCGGGTGTCATGTTGAAAATTTTTTATATGTTCGCTGATCGCGGCAAGGTGGACGACGAATGACTGGCGCTACGACATCCATGACCCTGGGCAGCCACTTTACTTATTTCATCACGATCTTTTTGATGATCGCAGGCCTGTTCATTGTGACCTCGCGCACCAATCTCATCAAGAAACTGGTCGGTCTCGGTATTTTTCAGACTTCGGTTTATCTGCTCTACATTGCCCCGGCCAAACTGATTGGCGGCACGGCACCCATCTTGAGTGACGCGTTCACGGTTTACTCCAACCCCTTGCCCCACGTGCTGATATTGACGGCCATTGTGGTGGGGGTGGCGACCCTGGCTTTGGGCCTGGCCCTGGTGGTGCGTATTCGCGAGGCCTACGACACCATCGAAGAAGATGACATCCTGGACCAGGAAGCCAAATCAGACGATAACGGTAACGCAACATGAATTTGGCCCAGCACCTGCCTGCATTGCAAGTTGTTGTTCCGCTGATGGCGGCACCGCTCACCGTGCTGCTGCGCCGTCGCAGTGTCGCTTTCGCTGTGGCGCTGGTGGCAAGCTGGACTGCCCTGGCAATTTCCTTGCTGCTGTGGTGGCAGGTGGCCAATACCGGCACCATCAGCTATGCCATTGGCAGTTGGCCGGCACCCTGGGGTATCGAGTACAGGGTCGACCGTTTGAACTCTTTTCTGCTGGTGCTGGTGTCCGGCATCGCCGCCCTGGTGCTGCCTTTCAGTCGTTCCAGCATTGAAGCCGAAGTGCCGCCGCAGCAGCACTACCTTTTCTACACCATGTTTGTGTTGTGCCTGACCGGCTTGCTCGGCATAGCGATCACCGGCGATGCGTTCAATATTTTTGTTTTCCTGGAAGTGTCCTCGCTATCAGCTTATGTGCTGATCGCACTTGGGCGCGACCGGCGTGCACTGTTTGCGGCCTACCAGTACCTGCTCATGGGTTCCATTGGCGCCACCTTTCTGGTCATCGGCATCGGTTTGCTTTATCTCATGACCGGCACACTGAACCTGGCTGACATGGGGCAGCGTCTGGCCTCAGTGCATGGCACCCGCCCCGTGCTGGCGGCACTGGCCTTTATCACCGTTGGGGTCTCGCTCAAGCTGGCGTTGTTCCCGCTGCACCAATGGTTACCCAATGCCTACACCTATGCGCCCTCGGCTGTGTCGGCTTTTTTATCGGCAACAGCGACCAAGGTGGCGGTGTATGTGCTGCTGCGCTTCTATTTCACGGTATTTGGCGAATCGGCTGTTTTTTCCAAGCTGCCCATGCAACAAATGATGCTGGTTTTAGCGCTTTCCGGCATGTTTGCGGCCTCCACCATTGCCATCTTTCAGACCGACCTGAAACGGCTGTTTGCTTTTTCCAGCGTGGCGCAAATCGGCTACATCATCCTCGGCCTGTCATTTAGCTCGGTCAGCGGTCTGACCGCCAGCATCGTGCACCTGTTCAACCATGGCGTGACCAAGGGCGCCATCTTCATGCTGCTGGGTTGCGTGGCGCTCGGTGTGGGTGGCACCACGCTGACGCGGGTGCAGGGTCTGGGCAAACGCATGCCGCTGGCCAGTTTCGGCATTGTCATTGGTGGTCTGTCCCTGATAGGCGTCCCGGGCACGGCCGGTTTTATCAGCAAGTGGTATTTGCTGTTGGCGGCATTGGAAAAAGGCCAGTGGTGGCTGGTCTTCATGATTGTGCTGTCGTCCCTGCTTGCTGCCGTTTATGTCTGGCGCTTTGTCGAAGCGGCGTATCTCCGCGAGCCGCGCGCGGACGCAGCCCAGGTCGCACCCACGCCCTGGTTGATGTCAGTGCCCACTGCCGTTTTGGTGCTGGCCATTGTGTATTTTGGGCTCGATACCTCGTTCACGATCGGTACCGCGTCTGAAGCGGCGGCGGCCCTGCTTGAGGGAACACGCTGATGTTGAACCCAGAACAAGCCATCCTGGCTTCCATGGCGCTGCCTGTGGCAGGCGCTTTACTTATCTCATTGGCCAGGCGCCTACCCAACCTGCGTGAAGCCATCACCCTGGTGACCGCCACGCTGCTGCTGGCCGTGGTGTTGACGCTGTTGCCGCTGGTGATGGCTGGTGCGCGGCCCAGTTTGGTGCTTTTCAGCTTGCTGCCAGGTCTGAACATTGCATTTCAGGTGGAACCACTCGGCATGCTGTTTGCGCTGATTGCTTCCGGTTTGTGGATAGTCAATTCACTCTACTCGATCGGCTACATGCGCGGCAACAAGGAAGCCCATCAGACACGCTTTTTCGTTTGCTTTGCGCTTTCCATTTCAGCCACCATGGGCATTGCTTTTTCCGGCAACCTTTTCAGTCTGTTTGTCTTTTATGAAGTGCTGACACTCAGCACCTATCCCCTGGTCACCCACGCCGGCACAGAGAAAGCACGCGATGGTGGGCGTGTGTACCTCGGTCTGCTGTTGAGCACCTCCACCCTTTTCCTGCTGCCAGCCCTGGTGTTCATCTGGTACATCGCGGGGACCACCGACTTCACGGTAGGTGGCATTCTGGCCGACAAGCTCAAGCCAGGTGAGCTCGCGTTGTTGTTGGGTTTGTGCGTCTTCGGCATCGGCAAGGCCGCCCTGATGCCGTTCCACCGCTGGCTGCCTGCCGCCATGGTGGCACCGACGCCGGTGTCGGCCTTGTTGCATGCCGTGGCCGTGGTCAAGGCCGGTGTTTTCAGCGTGGTCAAAGTCATGGTGTATGTATTTGGCGTTGACACCCTGGCCACAGCGGGCGCCACAAATTGGCTGGTGGCCGTGGCTGGCTTCACCATCATTGCGGCCTCCGTCGTGGCGCTCACGGCCGACAACCTGAAACGCCGCCTGGCCTACTCCACCATCAGCCAGCTGTCTTACGTGACCATGGCTGCTGCCTTGCTGGCACCCTTGTCGCTGGTGGGCGCCGTGATGCACATCGCAGCCCATGCCGTGGGCAAGATCACCCTGTTCTTTGCCGCGGGCGCCATTTACACCGCCGCCCACAAAACCGAGGTGAGCCAGCTCGATGGCATCGGCCGGCGTATGCCCTGGACCATGGCCGCCTTTGCCATTGCGGCCTTGTCGATGATCGGTCTGCCCCCGGCAGCAGGTTTTATTTCCAAGTGGTACATGTTGTCGGGTGCCATGGCCGGCCAGCACTGGCTGGCGGTCACGGTCATCGTGTTGAGCACCTTGCTCAATGCAGGCTATTTCCTGCCCATCGTGTACCGCGCTTTCTTTGTCGCGCCGCCCGCCGATCCGCATGGCCAGCCCCACGGAGAAGCACCCCTGCCCATGGTGATCGCCCTGACGGCCACCGCCGCTGCGACGGTCTTGTTATTTTTCTTTCCTGACGTGCCATTGACGCTGGCACGTCAGATGATCAACCCGTGAGAATGACACCCATGGACGAAAAACCCCACTGGCTCGATCAAGCCCGCAACGTCAAATTGTTGTGGCGCGGTTTTCTGTTTGTTCTCGCGCTGACGGTGCTTGCCGGGTTTTTCGTGCCCATGCACCCGCATTTTGCGATTGAGTCCATATTTGGATTTAACGCCTGGTACGGCTTTCTGGTCTGCGCCTTGATGATTGTGGCCGCCAAGGGGCTGGCTTTGGTGCTGAAGCGACCCGATACCTATTACGGCAAAGACCATGACTGAGGTCTTGATTCATCCTGGGCTGGTGCTCATCGTGGGTGCCCTGCTGCTGCCCTTGTTGCGCGGTGGACTGCGCTCTGTTGTTATCGTGGCCTTGCCTCTGCTGGTGCTGGCGCTGGTGTGGCAGGTACCGGATGGTCCGGCATGGCAACTGCGCTTTCTCGATCACACCGTGACGCCGCTTCAGGGTGACAAGTTGTCGCGCTTGTTTGCCACCATCTTCGCGCTGATGGCTGCAGGCGGCGGCCTGTTTGCCATGACGCAAAAAAGCCGTATCGAGGTGCCGGCAGCCTTTGTTTATGCAGGCTCCGCCATCGGTGTGGCGCTGGCCGGGGACTTGGTCACGGTTTTCGTTTTCTGGGAGTTGATGGCGATGGGCTCGACCCTGGTGCTGTGGAGCCAGGGAACCGATGCCTCTTACCGCGCGGCAAAACGCTACCTGATGATCCACCTGCTCGGTGGCGTGGTGCTGTTTGCCGGCGTGACCGGTCACATCGTTGACACGGGTGATGTGGCCTTTACCCGCATGGCGCTTGATTCGCCCGCACACTGGCTGATCCTGATTGGGTTCCTGGTCAATGCCGGTGCGCCACCGCTGTCGGCCTGGTTGGCCGATGCCTACCCTGAGGCCTCCTGGAGCGGCACCGTATTCCTCTCGGCATTCACCACCAAGACCGCAGTGTACGTGTTGATTCGCGGCTTTCCGGGCACCGAGTTCCTGATCTGGGTCGGTCTGTTCATGGTCTTCTACGGCATCATCTATGCGCTGCTGGAAAATGATTTACGCCGTATCCTGGCCTACTCCATCATTAACCAGGTGGGGTTCATGATTGCTGGTATCGGCATCGGTACTGAAATGGCCCTCAACGGCGCGGCCGCTCATGCCTTTGTGCACATCATCTACAAAGCCTTGCTGCTCATGTCAGCGGGCTCGGTCGTGCTGATGACAGGCAAACGCAAGTGCTCGGAGCTTGGCGGCTTGTTCCACACCATGCCCTTGACCGCAGCTTGCGGCACGATCGGAGCGCTGGCAATTTCGGCATTTCCACTCACCTCCGGCTTTATTTCAAAATCGATGGTGTCCCAGGCGGCGCTCGATGGTCATCTCATGTGGGTCTGGCTGCTGTTGACAGCCGCCTCGGCAGGCGTGTTTCTGCATGCCGGCATCAAGTTCCCATGGTTTGTATTTTTTCAAAAGGACTCGGGACTGCGTCCAGCCGAGCCGCCAGTAAGCATGCGCTGGGCCATGGTGGTTTTCTCGATCCTTTGCATCGCCCTGGGTGTCTGGCCTGAGCCGCTGTACGCGCTGCTGCCCTACGCCGTGAACTATGTCCCCTACACCGGCGCACACGTGGTGTCGCAGTTGCAGTTGCTGTTGTTCTCGGGCTTGGCATTTTTTGTCATGCTGCCCTATCTGAAGCGTACCTTGACCATCACCCTCGATGCGGATTGGGTCTGGCGAATTTTTCTGCCAGCCCTGTTGCACAAGGTCGGCCTGCCTCTGGTCAAGGCGTGGAACCTGCTGGTACACGCGGCCTATGTACTGATCACAGAGTCCATGGCACTGGTGTTATACCAGCACCGCCAGGACGGTCAGTTTGCCCGAACCTGGTCGACCAGAAGCATGGCCCTGTGGGTACTGGTGTTGCTGCTGGGCTTTCTTATTCTTTATTACGTCTGAGCCTCGCTCGAGCTTGCTTGGTATGGCAGCCGGTGGTCAAGTCGTCCACGTGAGTACTTTCAGCATCCACCAACAAAAAAGCCACCCGAAGGTGGCCTTTGAAGAAAAATTGCAAGCAATTATTTCTTGACTTCTTCCGAAGCTGCAGCAGCAGGAGCTGCGGCAGGAGCAGAAGCTGCAGGAGCTGCTTCAACAGCAGGTGCAGGCGCAGCCACGGGTGCTGGTGCAGGTGCAGGAGCTTCTTCTTTTTTGCCACAAGCAGCGAGAGCAGCGGCAGCGATAACAGCGATCAGAACGAGAGATTTATTCATTTGAAATACCTGATAAAAAAAATTCCGGAATGTGCTTCATGGAAAACCATAAAGCCAAGCCCACACAGCAAGTATTGGGTAAGCTCGGGGACGAATTATAGTGAAAAACTACTGGTTTTTACGCTTGACTGCAAACTCATAGTATGTTTGCAACAATATATTGCAACAAATCAGATATGGCTTTATTCCAGCACCTGGAGCCATCCGTTCACCCACCATGCAGTGACCAACGGCAGGGCTTGCGCACTCAAGCTGCAAACATCACGAGCTGACAAAGCGCGTTCATTAGCCAGCACCCGCATGAACGCAGCATCCCGACCCGAGGCGCTGAAGCTCTCGCCATTGATAAAAACATGATGTGCATCGAACATCATGCGGGTCCGCCGATCCAGACGAACCCCCAGCGCTTTCAATGTCTGCGCATCCTTGGCAGCCGCCACGCGTGCATCAAACCAGACATTGGGCTTGGGCTCGGTCAGGTATTCACCCAGTCCGCGTGCCAGGGCGCGGCTGTCCTGCAAGGCATCCTGTAGCGCGTCCTGGGCGAACTCCAGCATCCTGGCCGGTATTTCTGCAGGCTGCGCGACGGCGGGCTGATTGGGGTCACGGTAGAGACTGACCCCCACCGCCTCTTCGGCATCTTCAGCCAGACGCTGAAGCAGTTCCCGGGCCAATTCCGCCCGGTTGGGAATGCGAAAACCAATGGAATAGGTCATGCATTCCCCTTCAGCGATGCCGTCATGCGCATAACGCGGCGGCAAATACAGCAGGTCGCCCGGCTCCAGCACGTACTCCACCTCGGGTTCAAAATTGGCCAGAATTTTCAGGGGCACATCGGGCTGCAAACTCAGGTCTTTCTGGCGGCCAATGCGCCAACGCCTTTTGCCGTGCGCCTGCAGCAGAAACACGTCATAGCTGTCGTAGTGCGGCCCGACGCCACCACCATCTGTGGCATAGCTGATCATCAGGTCATCCAGACGGGCATCCGGCACAAAACGAAACTGGTTCATCAAATCATGGACACGCTCATGGTGCAAATCGACACCCTGCACCAGAATGCTCCAACCCGGCTGCTTCAGAGGTGGCAAGGCACGGCGCTGAAAGGGCCCGTGTTTGAAGCGCCAACCCGGCTTGGACCCAGGCTCTTGAATCACCATGCGGGTCTGGGCGTCTTCATTGGCGGCCAACTCAAACAGTTGGGCCCGATCCAGCAGGGGTTTGAAATCAGGTACCGCCTGCCTGACCAGCAGAGGCTTCTTTTGCCAGTAGCGTTTCATGAACACTTGAGGGCTGATACCGCCTAATAAAGACAGTGCTTGGGTGACATCCATGGGGTTCTCCGTTCAGGTTTTTGTCTGCGACAATTCTCGTATGGAAATCACACAACA
Source organism: Rhodoferax sp. (assembly GCA_029946045.1). GTDB lineage: Bacteria > Pseudomonadota > Gammaproteobacteria > Burkholderiales > Burkholderiaceae_C > Rhodoferax. The sequence goes on along the minus strand of JAQSDS010000411.1, from coordinate 2,379 downwards.
ATGCGTCGTCGCTTTAACTTGGACACTCAAAGACTCTTTGGGTGAGGAATTGGACGTGCTCGATGAACCAGTCGAGTTTTTGGTGGGCGGCGGTGACTTGTTTGAAGTCATCGAAACCGCGCTGCAAGGCCACGAGGGCGGTGCCACCTTGAACTTGCACATCGAACCCGAGCAGGGCTTTGGCGAATTCAACGATCAACTCATTTATCTGGAACGCCGGGAGCTTTTTCCACCCGAGCTCGAAGAAGGCCTGACGTTCGAAGGATCTGCCCTGCCTGCAGGCTGTACACCAGACATGCCACAAGATGTGCTCTACACCGTGACCGACATTTACCCGGCGCACGTGGTGCTGGACGGCAACCACCCGCTCGCGGGCATTGCGCTGTACCTGACACTGCAGGTGCGCGGGGTACGTGAAGCCACAGAAGAAGAGATAGGCTGCGGCAGTGCCGGCACCGGCTTTTTCAAGATCACGCCCATGCACAGCCACGCGCCGGGCAGCGATTTGCTGCAATAGCAACGTGACTGATCAGACTTTTCCTGTCGAGCCGTAGCCGCTTTCACCACGCTGGCTGGCCGGAAACTCGGTCACTACCTTGAATTGCGCCTGCACCACTGGCACGATCACCAGCTGCGCTATGCGCTCCATGGGTTCGATGGTGAAGGCCACGTCGCTGCGATTCCACGCGCTCACCATCAGCTGGCCCTGATAGTCGCTGTCAATCAGGCCCACCAAATTGCCCAGCACAATGCCGTGTTTGTGCCCCAGGCCGGAGCGCGGCAGGATCATGGCAGCAAAGCCGGGGTCCTGCAAATAAATCGCAATGCCGGTGGGTACCAATTGCCAGGCGTTGGGTGCCAGCGTCAGGGGTGCATCCAGACAGGCACGCAAGTCCAGGCCGGCACTGCCTGGCGTGGCATAAGCAGGCAATTGATCCGTCATGCGCGAGTCAATCACTTTCACATCAATGTTCATCATGCAGAGGCTCCTACAGCCAGGCGTTGGGCAATTTCAGCGATGAGTTTGCGGGCCAGCGCGAGTTTGCTGTCACGCGACAGCTCACGGGTACCGACTTCATCGACCAGCAACAAGGAATTGTCATCCTGACCAAACGTATCCGGCCCAATATTGCCCACCAGCAGCGGCACGCCCTTGCGCTGCCGCTTGGCCTGCGCATTGACCAGCAGATCGTGGCTTTCGGCAGCAAAACCGACGCAGTACAGCGCGCGACTCTTGCCCCGCTCGGACTGTGCCAAGCTCGCCAAAATGTCAGGGTTTTCAACAAACTGCAATTCCGGCGGCTGACCGCTGCCTTCTTTCTTGATTTTTGCGGCCGAGGCGCTGGCTGGACGCCAATCGGCCACCGCCGAGGTCGCGATGAAAACGCTAGCTTGCGGCTCATGCGCTGTGACAGCGGCCAACATGTCTCTGGCAGATTGCACATTGACCCGGTGGACTCCGCGCGGCGTGGGCAGACTTACCGGCCCGGCCACCAGGGTCACCGTGGCACCGGATTCGCGCGCGGCACGGGCAATGGCAAAGCCCATTTTCCCGCTCGACAGGTTGGTGATGCCACGCACTGGGTCAATGGCTTCATAGGTGGGGCCGGCAGTCACCAGCAGATGCTGACCGGTCAATAATTTGGGCTGAAAAAAAGCGATCACTTCGTCCAGCAATTCAAGCGGCTCGAGCATACGACCATCACCCGTTTCGCCGCACGCCTGGTCGCCATGGCCCACCCCCAGCACCAAAGCGCCATCGGCCTGCACTTGCGCCACATTGCGCTGGGTCGCAGGATGCTGCCACATTTCACGGTTCATGGCCGGCGCAATCAACAGGGGAACCCGGTCTGCTGGACGTGCCAGGCACATCAAACTGAGCAAATCATCAGCCTGGCCGTGGGCCAATTTGGCGATCAGATCAGCGCTGGCAGGCGCCATCAAACACAGGTCCGCTTCCCGGGTCAGGTTGATGTGCGCCATGTTGTTGGCGGCCCGGGTGTCCCATTGCGAGCCGTAGACCGGGCGTTGGCTCAGGGCCTGCATGGTGACCGGGGTCATGAATTGCTCTGCCGCTTGTGTCATGACCACCTGTACCGAGGCACCCGCCTTGATCAGCAAACGGCACAGCTCGGCCGACTTGTAACAGGCAATGCCACCCGAGAGACCCAAAACAATGTGTTTTTCAGCTAAATCTTTCATGCGCCGCAATGTAACAGACCAGGCAGGGTGCGATTCAAAGTGGGTGGTCTTCAGATGAATGCTTCTTTTCCGAGGCATTCAGGTGCGTCTATCGGGTCGAGGCCCATATTACGGTGGTGGACGAATCAGCCGGGCGATACGCTTTGCTGCGTGTCACCCGCCCGCTGCGCGGGCTCC
>JAQSDS010000410.1 GCA_029946045.1 Rhodoferax sp. | reverse complement strand
CACTTTGAGGCCTTTAACTTTCAATAAAACTTCGGCCATGTCAGTGTCCTCCGGTGCCTAGGTAGGCTTCAATCACTTTTTCATTGCGCTGCACATCGGCCGGTGTGCCCTCGGCAATTTGCTTGCCGTAGTCGAGCACGGTGACGCGGTCACACAAGCCCATGACCAGTTTCACGTCGTGTTCGATCAGCAAAATGGTGCGGTTGTCGTTTCGAATCTTGTCGATCAGCTCGCGCAGCATGACTTTTTCGGTGCTGTTCATGCCGGCTGCGGGTTCGTCAAGGGCAATCAGTTGCGGGTCGGTGGCCAGGGCACGGGCAATTTCAAGCCGCCGCTGGTCGCCGTAACTCAGGGTCCGGGCCTTGAAGTCGGCCAGGCTGCCAATGCCGACGTAGTCCAGCAATTCTTGTGAGCGCTTGGCAATGGCCGCTTCTTCTGCCTTGAACCCAGGCGTGCGAAACACGGCACCAAGCAAACCGGAATGGGTGCGTACGTGGCGCCCCACCATCACGTTTTCGAGCGCTGTCATTTCGGCAAACAAGCGGATATTTTGGAAGGTGCGGGCAATGCCAGCCTTGGCCACTTCATGCACCGCAGTGGGCTGGTAGGGCTTGCCGGCCAGCTCAAAAGTGCCGGTGTCGGGGGTGTAGAGTCCCGTGAGCACATTGAAAAATGTGGTTTTACCAGCGCCATTGGGACCGATCAGGCCATAGACCTGGCCGCGCCTGATCTGGATGCCCACATCGCTCAAGGCCTGCAGGCCGCCGAAACGCTTGGACACGCCGGCGACATTGAGTACGGTGTCTGTCATGTCATTTCTTCTTGGTAGGGTCGCGTCAGGGCTTGGTGGATGGCAAGGATTTGCCATGTTCTGGCGAGGGCCACAAGCCACGCGGACGCAGCAACATCACAATGATCATGGCCAGTGCAATCAGCAGCTGACGCAGGATGGAAGCATCAAGGCGGCCACCGGTCATGTTCTGCAGCGGTCCGGCCACATAACGCAGCACCTCAGGCAAAGCGGACAGCGCCACTGCTCCCAATATCACACCTGGCAGATGACCAATGCCGCCCAGCACCACCATCGCCACAATCATGACGGACTCCATCAAGGCAAAGGACTCAGGTGAAATGAAGCCCTGGAACGAGGCAAACATGGCGCCGGAAACACCGCCAAACGTGGCACCCATGCCAAACGCCAGAAGTTTCAGATTGCGCGTGTTGATGCCCATGGCCTTGGCCGCAATTTCATCTTCGCGAATAGCCATCCAGGCGCGGCCAACGCGTGAGAGTTGCAGGCGGTGCGAAATGATCACGCTGAGCACCACCAGCGCCAAGAAAAGGTAATAGTAAAGTGAAACCGACGCCAACTGGAACCCGGCCACCTCCACTTTCTTGCCCAAGCTGAGGCCAAAAAAACTCAATGCGTCAACTTGTCCCAGCCCTTTGGGGCCGTTGGTGATGTTGACAGGATGGTCAAGGTTGTTCATGAAAACACGAATGATTTCACCAAAACCGAGCGTCACGATAGCCAGATAGTCGCCGCGCAAGCGCAAAGTAGGCGCACCCAGCAACACCCCAAGTAGCCCCGCCAGACCCGCCGCTGCTGGAATCACCAGCCAGATAGGCAAGTGCAGTCCATCGGGAAACAAGGCGGCAATGGCAGGAAAGGTGTCGATCAGGTGCGGCGAAGCCAGCAAGGCATACATGTAGGCACCAATGGCAAAAAATGCCACATATCCCAGGTCGAGCAGGCCCGCATAACCCACCACAATATTCAACCCCAGGGCCAGCAGCACGTACAGCAGCGCCATGTCGGCAATACGCACCCAAGCGTTGCCAAAACCTTGCAGGATCAGCGGCAGCACCAGCAAACCCAGGGCCGCCAACAGAAAAACGATGATTTGTTTTTGTTGTTTCATAACGGGTCTCCTTAGGCCCTGTCTGCCACCCGCTCACCCAGCAAGCCCGAGGGCCGCAGCGTGAGCACAATGATCAGCACCACAAACGCAAAAATGTCCGAGTAGTGGCTGCCCAGCACACCACCGGTGAGCTTGCCGATGTAGCCAGCCCCCAGCGACTCGATCAGACCCAACAAAATACCACCCACCACGGCGCCAGCCAGGTTACCAATGCCGCCAAAGACGGCGGCAGTAAAGGCCTTGAGCCCTGGCAAAAAGCCCATGGTGTGCTGCACCGTACCGTAATTGGCCGCCCACATGATGCCGGCAATGGCAGCCAGCACGGCGCCGATCACAAAAGTGGCCGAAATCACCAGGTCGGGCTTGACCCCCATGAGGGCCGCCACCCGCGGATTTTCAGCGGTCGCCCGCATGGCCCGCCCCAGCTTGGTGTAATTGACCAAGTACATCAAGGTGGCCAACGACAGCGCGGTCACGCCCAAGATCAGCACCTGGGTCACCGAAATCACGGCCCCACCAATCTCATAGGGTGTGCCGCCAATCAGGTTCGGATAAGGTTTGTAGTTAGGCTTCCAGATGATCATGGCCATCGTTTGCAGAAAAATCGACATGCCAATGGCAGTGATCAGCGGCGCCAGTCGCGGGCTGTTGCGCAGCGGTCTGTAGGCGATTTTTTCGATACTGAAATTGAGCGTGGCCGCCACGATGCAGGCAATCACCATCGCAATCAGCAGAATGATCCAGCCCGGTGCGCCTGGCATGGCTTCCTGCATCAAGCCAATGATGGTCCAACTGGTCAAGGCACCCACCATCAGCACCTCGCCATGGGCAAAGTTGATGAGGCCAATGATGCCGTACACCATGGTGTAGCCCAACGCCACCAAGGCATACATGCTGCCCAACACCAGACCATTGATGATCTGCTGGATCAAGGTTTCCATACTTGTTTTATCTCCGATTTTTGGCCGGTTGAGGTATCAACAGGGTTGCTGAAGCGTTTTGCAGCCTTATGAGCCTTGCCCGTGGGTTGACGACAAGCCCGTCAACGACGTGTTTGAGTCGGTGGATTGTAGCCACGAGGCCGCTCCATAAAGGTGCATCAAACGCACGGGTTTACCCTTGCACAGGATCTACATATGCAAGACCAATGCCACCTCAGGGCCGGTCGAGTTCTTAGCGTTGTTGGGCATTACGCGCCTTGAGGGCGTTTAGCTTGTCGCCGATCTTGATCTCCAGCCCACGCGCAACCGGCCGGTAAAAATTCGGCTCGGTCATGCCCTCGGGCAAATAACGCTCGCCCGCCGCAAAGCCATCAGCTTCATCGTGCGCGTAGCGGTAGTTTTTGCCATAGTCCAGATCTTTCATCAGCTTGGTGGGGGCATTGCGCAGGTGCATGGGCACCGGCCGGGTGCCGTCCTGTTTGACAAAAGCCTTGGCTTCATTAAACGCCTTGTAGACGGCGTTGGATTTGGGTGCCACCGCCAGGTAGATCACGCACTCGGCCAGGGCCAGTTCACCTTCGGGCGTGCCCAGGCGTTCATAGACCTCCGCGGCATCCAGCGCCAGGCGCAAGGCTCGCGGGTCGGCCAGTCCAATGTCTTCGCTGGCCATGCGGACCAGGCGCCGCGCCATGTAGCGCGGGTCGGCACCGCCGTCGAGCATGCGCACCAGCCAATACAAGGCGGCATCAGGGTCGGAGCCGCGCACGCTTTTGTGCAAGGCCGAAATGGTGTCGTAAAACTGCTCCCCGCCTTTGTCGTAACGACGCATGCGCTCGCCCAGCACCTTGAGCAGCCACACGTCGGTGATCTCGGCGCGCTTTTCCTGCTGGGCCGAAACTGCCAGCGTTTCCAGCGTGTTGAGCAGCCGGCGCGCATCGCCGTCGGCATAGGCCACCAAGCGCTCAATCGCTTTCGGTTCGGTCGCGGGCAAGGCCTGCAGGGCCTGGGCCGAGGCCACGATCTGCTTCAACTCATCCGCCGACAAGGGCTGCAACACATAGACTGCCGCGCGAGACAACAGGGCCGAATTCACCTCAAACGACGGGTTTTCGGTGGTGGCCCCGATAAAGGTGAACAGACCGCTTTCTACATGCGGTAAAAACGCATCTTGTTGACCCTTGTTGAAGCGATGGACCTCGTCGACAAAGACCAGCGTGCGCCGCCCCTGTTGCTGAGCCAGCTGTGCCTTTTCAACGGCTTCACGAATGTCTTTGACACCCCCAAGCACCGCGCTGATGGTGATGAACTGGGCGTAAAACGCATCGGCCATGAGGCGCGCGATGGTGGTTTTTCCGGTACCCGGCGGACCCCAAAAAATACAGCTGTGGGGTTGGCCAGACTCAAAGGCCAGCCGCAGCGCCATACCTTCGCCCAGCAAATGTTGCTGGCCCACGACCTCACCCAGGGATTTGGGGCGGAGGCGCTCAGCCAGTGGCGAAGGGTTGGATGGCGCGGGTTTCAAGCGTCCCTCGCTTCATTTCCTGGCGCCAGCCGGGCAAGGCAGAGGCACCAGGCAAGGGCCGGCAGGTGTCGTTTTGGAAGAAGTGGAGCAGTAGCAGACATGCGACATTCTATGAATTGATCAAATCCAGATTTTCTGGCGATTTTCATGCACCTCAAGGCCCGAAAGACCAGGGATGCGAGGGGTGTTTTCGCCCTATGGCCGCGCCAAACCATGGGCTTGTCCCACAATCGCCCGGCCATCTTGCAGCGACCAGACTTTCATCATGAACGCACTCAACGTGTTGGGCACACCACTGCAGCCCTGCTCATACGATCCCTTGACCGGTTTTTTTCGGGACGGCTGTTGCCACACGGACGCGCAAGACCAGGGCACCCATGTCGTGTGCGCGCGCATGACGCAAGTCTTTCTTGACTTTTCCCGGGATCAAGGCAACGACCTGATGACGCCCCGGCCCGAGTACCGCTTTGCCGGCCTCAAGCCTGGTGACCGCTGGTGCCTGTGCGCGCTGCGCTGGCGCGAAGCGCTTGTCGCAGGTAGGGCCCCGCCGGTTTACCTGCAAAGCACACACCATAAGGCACTTGAGGTGGTCGGACTGGCCCAACTGCAAGCCCATGCAGCAGATTAAGTAACAAGCCGGTGACTGGAGCGTGATGCCTTTGTTGCTCGGTTGGGCACCTGATGAACAGGGTTAGGCCATGCCACGGACCATGAATGAACAAAAAAAACGAGCTGAAGCTCGTTTTTTAGTGGCCATCAAAAAGAATTACTTCTTGACTTCTGCTTTCTTCATGTCTTCTTCCAACTTTTTGCATTCCGCCTTCATCTTGTCGTCAGCTGTTTTAGGATCCATTTTTTTGCAAGCAGCCATTTTTTCTTCCATGGCCTTGGGGTCTGCCTTCATGGCACCGCCGTGAGACATGGCAAAGGAACCCGTGGCAAATGCAGCCAATACCAAAGCGGACAATAATTTCATCATGGGAATCTCCAGTTCAATTTATGAGCGAGCGCGTCCAAAACAGAACGCGTCGGGAATATAGCGTAAACATGCAATTATTTTTGGCACCATCAAAGCTAAGGCTTAGCCGCGCAGGGTTTTTTGCGTTGTGCCTCATCAGCGGTGCCGCCGCGACGCTTTGCCACGCCGCGCCACGAACACCCGGCACCGACACCGAAGTGCTGGAGCGATTGCCCCTGCGCCCGGGTGACGACGCTACCCGTGCATTGCGCACTTTGCGCCAGGCGCTGGCAAAAACACCCGCTGACGCGCGCGCGGCCAGCACCTTGGCACAGGCCTACTTTGACCAGGCCATGGCCAAGGGCGACCCACGCTACATTGGCTACGCCGAGGCGGTTGTCAGCCATTTTTCCAGCACCATGACCGCGGACTTGCTGCTGGTGCGCGGCCAGCTGCGGCAATTCCGGCACGAGTTTGAGGGCGCGCTGGGAGATTTCTCAAGTGCCTTGCGCCTGGACCCGCAACTGGCCCAAGCCCACGCCTGGCGCGGTGCCATTTTTCTGGTGCAGGCCGACTACCCGGCTGCCGAGCAAGCATGCCAGGCCCTGCGCGGCATCGCACACAGCGCCTTGGCTGGTGCTTGCCAAGGCCTGCTGCAGGCCTACACCGGCAACTTGCAAAGCGCGCAAACCCATCTGCAACTTGCCTTGCAAGCCAGCTCTTCACCCGAGAACCAACTCTGGCTACACACGCGCTTGGGCGAAGTAGCCAGCTGGCGTGGCCAGTCAGCGCAGGCCGAGCAGCATTTCAAGGCCGCGCTGGTCTTGGGACTCGATGACGGCTACCTGTTGGCCGCCTGGAGCGACTTTTTGCTGGACGCGCAGCGCCCCGCCGAGGTACTTGCACTGCTGGCACCCTGGGAAAGCTCGGACGGTTTGCTGTTGCGCCTGGCAGAGGCCGAAACCCTGCTCAAGTTGCCTGCAGCGGCCAAACACGTGCAAACCCTTGCCAACCGTTTTGATGCCGCCCGCTTGCGCGGCGACGTGACCCACCGCGCCGAAGAAGCCCGATTTGAGCTGCGCTTGCGCGGCAACCCGCAGGCTGCGTTGGCGATGGCCAAAGCCAATTACGCGGTGCAGCGCGAACCACGTGACGCCCGCATCCTGCTTGAAGCGGCGCTCGCGGCGAAAGACCGTGGCGCTGCCCAGGCGGCGCTGGACTGGTTGCGCAGCAGCGGCTTTCAAGACGCTCGCATGCTGGCTTTGGCCAAAGACCTGAAGCTGAGGTCACCATGAATCTCCTCCCGCAATTTCCGCTTAACCGCCTGCTGACTGTGCTGTGGCTGCTGCTGACCTTGAGTGGCCAGGCGTTGGCGCACAAGGCCAGCGACAGCTATTTGGTGCTTGATGTTCAGGGCCAAAGCGTCACCGGCCAATGGGACATCGCCCTGCGCGACATCGACTTTGCCATGGGTCTGGACGGCGATGGCAATGGCGACATCACCTGGGGTGAGCTGCGCCAACGTCAAAGCGAACTAAGCGCCTGGGCGCTGGCGCGCCTGAAGCTGCAGCGCGGTGGCCACTGCAGCATGACAGCCGACCGGCTTGAGGTGGATGAACATACCGATGGCAGCTACGCCGTGCTGCGTTTGCGCGGTACCTGTCCAGGTGCAGAGGGTGACCTGCAATTGGCCTACCACCTCATGTTTGAAGTTGACGCACTGCACCGCGGCTTGCTGCGACTCCATCTTGACGGGCAAATCCAAAGCGCGGTACTGGCACCCGAGGCTGCCGAGCAAAGCTTCAAAGCCAGCGGCGGTTCGCGCCTGGCGCAGTTTGGCCAGTATGTGAAGGAAGGCATCTGGCACATCTGGATCGGCTTTGACCACATCTTGTTCCTGCTCTCCTTGCTGCTGCCTGCGGTGCTGATTTTTCATATGCAGCGTTGGCGTGCCGTGAGCAGCTTTGGCCAAGCCTTGCGTGAGGTGCTGTGGGTGGTGACCGCTTTTACCGTAGCCCACTCCATCACCCTGACGCTGGCGGCACTGCAGTTGGTGGCGCTGCCCTCAAGGGTGGTCGAGTCCAGCATTGCACTGTCCGTGGTGCTGGCGGCAGCCAACAACCTCAGGCCGGTGGTGGCGCATCGGCGCTGGATGATGGCCTTTGGCTTTGGTCTGATTCACGGTTTTGGCTTTGCCAGCGTGCTGGCAGATCTGGGTTTACCCCAGGGCGCGATGGTGCTCTCGCTCCTGGGTTTTAACCTTGGTGTGGAGCTGGGCCAACTGGCCATCGTGCTTGCTTTTTTACCGCTGGCCTACTGGCTAAGACACACCGCTTTTTACCGTCAAGGGGTGTTCGTTGGCGGCTCGGTGTTGGCCTTGGGCTTGGCTGCGTTCTGGTTTGTTGAACGTGCCTTCAACCTTAAATTGCTATGAGCTACAGCGTGGTCCTGTTCAAACGCGATTTGCGGCTGCATGACCATGCGCCACTGGTTGAAGCCACCACGCATGGCCCGGTCTTGTGCCTGTACGTGATCGACACCAGCCTGTGGGTGCAGACAGACGCGGCGCGCCAACATTTTGAGTTCGTTCTGGAGAGCCTGCGCGAGCTGGCCAAAGCGCTCAGGGCGCTGGGGGGCCGCCTGCATGTGCGCACCGGGGAAGTGCCTGAGGTGCTGGCACAGTTGCAGGCGCTCGCCCAATTTGGCGTGGTACGCGGCCTGAAAGATCGCAAGCACGGGCAAAGCCATTGGACAGCTCACATCCAAACGCCGCAACTGCCCTGCCCCGAGCCCAGTGCGTTGCAGTTTCAGCCCAGCCCCTGGCCCGCCCAGCCGGTGCCCAGCGCGCAAAAACTCGGTCTGGGCGCCTTTGACCCACCCCAGCGCCAACGTGGCGGGCGCAGCGCTGGCTTGGCGATGCTGGCTGAATTTTTAAACGACCGCTGCCGGCATTACCGGGGCGGTATCTCGTCGCCGCTGTCGGCACCCAGCGCCTGCTCGCACCTGTCGCCCTACCTGACCTTTGGGTGTTTGAGCCTGCGCGAGGTGGTGCAAGCCACCGACACCCAATTGCGGCAGCTGAAAGCGCAGTCTGCGTATGCTGCAAAGGGGCTGGAAGCCTTTTTGAGCCGATTGCTTTGGCACTGTCACTTTATCCAGAAGCTGGCCACCCGCGCTGCCAAAGACCGCCTGCACAGCCTGCGCCGCGACCCGCAAGTACGCGCAGGCAAAGCCGCCATTGTGGAAAAACACGCGTCGCGCAGCACTCAAGGCGAACGTGCGGCGGCCACCCGGCGCGGCCGTCTGGCAAGCACGGCCACCAGCACGCAGCTCAGCCTGGGCTTTGATTGAGATGGTTTTGAATGAAATCACTGAACCTGAACGGCACCGCCTTCACCCCTGATGCCTGCCTCACCCTGACGCCATCCTCATGAAAATGCGCAAAAAATCCGAGCTGCCCAGCAAGATCTGTCTCACCTGCGGCCTGGCTTTTGCTTGGCGCAAGAAATGGGAGCGCGACTGGGGCCACGTCAAATACTGCTCTGAGCGTTGCCGCCGCAGTGGCCAACCCACCCCGCCCGGCTGAGATGAACACCCTGATTTACTGGTTCAGAAACGACCTGCGCCTGCACGACAACCCAGCCTTCAGCCAAGCCGCAGCGCAGGCCGGCACGCTGCTGCCGGTGTATTGCCTGGGCAGCGCCAGCGCCATCCACAACGGGGAAACACGTTGGGGCGTGATGCAGCTCAGCATGCATCGCCAGCGGGTGCTGTTTGACAGCCTGATCGACCTCGACGCACAACTGCGCGCCATGGACAGTGCCCTGACCGTGGTGAATGGCCCACCCGCTGACATCTTGCCCAAGCTGGCGCGGGCAGTGGACGCCACGGCCATCCACTGCGAAACCATTGCCGCCACCCATGAAAAAAGCGAGCTCGAGCACCTGCAACAGGTCGGCGTACAAGTCATCAGCAGCTGGCAGTCGACCTTGTTTGAGCCCGAGGCCCTGCCTTTCAAGGTGCAAGATTTGCCAGCGGTCTACACCCAGTTTCGCCGTGCGTTGACCCACGCCAACATACAGGCTGCAGCCCCGTTGTTGGCCCCCATCAAGTTGCCGCCATTGCCCACGACCGCGCATGGCTACGCCACGGTAAACCTGGCAAAGCAGCTAAGCAAGTTGGGTGACAGCAGCCCCGAGCCGCGCACCAGCCTGCCTTATTGGCAAGCTGAATTTGCCGGTGGTGAACGCGCCGGGTTAAGCCATCTGACGCGTTACTTTGCCAGCACGCTGCCACGCCACTACAAAGCCACGCGCAACGGGCTCACAGGCACCGGTTTCTCCAGCAAATTGTCTGGCTGGCTGGCCTCGGGGGCACTGTCGGTGCGCCAGGTGGCGCAAGCCATTCATCAGTACGCGCAGCAAGAGGGCCCCAACGAGGGCACCGAGTGGCTGCTGCTGGAACTGCTGTGGCGTGACTACTTTCGCCTGCTGCACTTGCAATACGGGGACAAGCTGTTCAGGTACCGCGGCCTGCGCGACAAGGTGCCGCCGGTGCACCACGACCCGGCGCTGTTCACCCGCTGGTGCCTGGGCCGCACACAAGAGCCGCTGGTAGACGCTGCCATGCACGAGCTGCTGGCTACCGGCTACCTGTCGAACCGGCTGCGCCAAGTGGTGGCCAGCTATTTGATTCATGAACTCGGCTGCGACTGGCGCGCTGGCGCGGCCTGGTTTGAAGCCCAGCTAGTCGACTACGACGTGTACAACAACCAGGGCAACTGGCTCTACATTGCCGGCATGGGCACCGACCCGCGCGGTGGGCGGCACTTTAACGTGCCAAAACAAGCCCTTGACCACGACCCCGACCAAAGCTACCAGCGCCTGTGGCAGACCGTGTAGCCCGAGACCCTCACACCATGCCAAATCTACTGCAAAACGTCACCCCGTCCACCCCAGCCCACACGTTGCGCCTGGTTCTGGGTGACCAGCTCAACCCGCAACACAGCTGGTTTGCCACGGTGCGCCCCGACGTGCTGTATGTGTTGATGGAAATGCGGCAAGAGACCGATTACGTGCGGCATCACGCGCAAAAAATCATTGCCATCTTTGCCGCCATGCGCGAGCTGGCGCGCCAACTGCTTGAGGCCGGCCACCGCGTGCATTACCTGCAGATTGACGACCCGGCCAACCTGCAAAGCCTGCCCAACAACCTAAGCACCTTGCTGCAGCACTACCAGGCACGGGTGTTTGAGTACCAGGACCCCGATGAATACCGGCTGGATCAACAGCTAATAGCTTTTTGTGGCTCCAGCCATTTTCTCAAAAATGCGGTTGGCTCTCAAGTTGATAGCGAACACTTCTACACCCAGCGCCATGAAGTGGCGGCGCTGTTCACCAGCCGCAAGCAGTGGCTGATGGAAAGCTTTTACCGCCACATGCGCAAACGCCACCGCGTGCTGATTGACGGAGCTGACCAAGCCGCCGGTGGCCAATGGAACTTTGATCTTGAGAACCGAAAGCCCTGGAAAGGCACACCCCCCGAACCACCCGACCTGCGCCCGCAGCACGACCACAGCGCGCTGTGGGCCAGCATCCAGACCACAGGCGTGCAAAGCTTTGGCGAGCCCAGCGCGGCGCAGTTCCGCTGGCCCGTTAACCGCGCTGAGGCGCTGCAACAGCTGGACCATTTCATCAGCCAGGCGCTGCCGCATTTTGGCGACTTTCAGGACGCCATGAGCCGCAAAGCCTGGCGGCTGTTCCACTCATTGCTGTCGTTTGCCCTCAACGTCAAGATGCTCAACCCCCGTGAAGTGGTGAGCCGAGTCGAGGCCGAGTGGCGCGCGGGCCGGGTCGAACTGGCCGCCGCCGAAGGCTTTATCCGTCAGGTCATCGGCTGGCGCGAATACGTGCGTGGCATTTACTGGGCGCAGATGCCGGGTTATGACCAACACAACTTCTTTGATCACACCACGCCGCTGCCAGAGTGGTTTTGGACCGGTCACACCCGTATGAACTGCCTGGCCACCGCCATCACCACCTCGCTGCAAAACGCCCATGCGCACCACATTCAGCGGCTGATGGTGATTGGCAACTTTGCCCTGCTGGCCGGGCTGGATGTGCAGGCGCTGCACCGCTGGTACCTGGGCGTCTACATCGACGCATTCGAGTGGGTAGAGCTGCCCAACACGCTGGGCATGAGTCAGTTTGCCGACGGTGGCCTGCTGGCCACCAAGCCTTATGTGAGCAGCGCAGCCTACATCGACCGCATGAGTGACTACTGCAAAGGCTGCGCCTATGACAAGAAGCAGCGCCTGGGCGAGGCCGCCTGCCCGTTCAACGCGCTGTACTGGGACTTTTACCAGCGCAACGCCGACAAGCTGGAACGCAAGCCGCGCATCGGCATGGCCTACCGCCAATTGGCCAAGATGCCGCCGCAGGAGCTGGCTGCGCTGCAAGTCCAGGCCGCCCAGACCCGCCAGCGCCTAGATACGCTCTGAACGCCGCGGCTGACGCCTCACTGCCTGATCACGTCGGCATTGGCTGGAATCTGGAAATTGAAACTGGTCGCCGGCAAGGCCGGGTTGACCTTGAAGCCGGCAAAGGACAGCACCGAACGTTGGCCAAAATTGTCCAAAATTTCCAGCACTGCCAGGGTGCTGGTGGCGGCGTCCCCTGCCACCTTAAAGCCGACCCGAACCGACTGCAACTGCCCGTCATTTGATTTCGGTTTCGCCAACACCCACTGCAAGCCATCCTTGTCGGGCGCATCGGACAGCACAAAATCAGCTTGCAAGGCCTGCACGTCGGCCGCCGAGGCAATCAGTGCCGCAGGCGTTGTGCCCAGCACCGCCGCTTGTTTGCGCGCGGTAACCTGGTTCAGGTCCACGTCGTGCAGCCACAGCGTCTGACCGTCTGCCACGATGGTTTGCACAAAAGGTTTGACATAGTCAAAGCGGAAACGGTTGGGTCGTGAAAATTCGAACCTGCCCGTGGCGGTCTTGACCCGTGGCGCCTGTCCTTCCCGGGCGGGCGAGGTCACAACCTGGGTGAACTCTGCCTGACCGGACTTGACCGTCTTGACAAATGACTCCAGGCTTTTCAGGCCACCCGCGTCCGCCGAGCTTGCGCCAGCGGCAAGCAGAAATAGTGTGATTAAAAATTGTTTCAAAAGTGTCCCTTTTCCATTGGCCAGGCCAATTCATGTTGCATGGCATGCCGCGCTCCGCTGGCAACGACAAGCTGGGAACAGATCATTGGTTGCGTGCCGGTACCAAAATTTCACGCTGGCCACTGGTGCTCATGGGACTGACCAAACCGGCGTTTTCCATGTCTTCGACCAAGCGCGCGGCGCGGTTGTAGCCGATCTTGAGGTGGCGCTGCACCAGCGAAATGCTGGCTTTGCGGTTTTTCAGGACCACTTCAACGGCCTGGTCATACAGCGGATCTTTCTCTGCGCCGCCATTGCCGCCTTCAAGCATGGCATCGTCATCACCATCCACCGTACCACCTTCCAGAATACCCTCAATGTAATTGGGCTCACCCTGGCTCTTGAGGTAGGTCACCACCCGGTGCACTTCCTCGTCGCTGACAAAGGCACCGTGCACACGAATCGGCAGCCCGGTGCCGCTGGGCATGTAAAGCATGTCACCCATGCCCAGCAGCGCCTCGGCACCCATCTGGTCCAAAATGGTGCGGCTGTCGATCTTGCTTGACACTTGGAACGCGATACGCGTCGGAATATTGGCCTTGATCAGGCCGGTGATCACATCGACGCTGGGGCGCTGGGTGGCCAGTATCAGGTGAATGCCGGCAGCGCGGGCCTTTTGCGCCAGCCGGGCAATGAGTTCTTCGATCTTCTTGCCCACCACCATCATCAAATCGGCCAGCTCATCGATCACCACCACAATGTGCGGCAAGCGGTCCAGCGGTTCGGGCTCTTCCGGGGTCAGGCTGAACGGGTTGCCAATATAGTCGCCGCGCGCCTTGGCCTCGTCTATCTTGGTATTGAAGCCTGCCAGGTTGCGCACGCCCATCTTGCTCATCAGTTTGTAGCGCCGCTCCATTTCGGCCACACACCAGGTCAAGCCATTGGCAGCCTGACGCATGTCGGTCACTACCGGGCACAGCAGATGTGGAATGCCCTCATAGACCGACATTTCCAACATCTTGGGATCGATCATCAACAGCCGCACGTCGTGCGCTTCGGCCTTGTAGAGCAGGCTCAGAATCATGGCGTTGATACCGACCGACTTGCCTGAACCGGTGGTTCCGGCCACCAACACATGCGGCATTTTGGCCAGGTCGGCTACCACCGGGTTGCCCACAATGTCCTTGCCCAGACCCATGGTCAACAGTGACTTGGCCTCGTGGTACGTGTTGGAACCCAGAATTTCAGACAGTTTGATGGTTTGCCGTTTGGCATTGGGCAGCTCCAATGCCATGAAGTTCTTGCCGGGTATGGTTTCGACCACCCGGATCGACACCAGACTCAAACTGCGTGCCAGGTCCTTGGCCAGACCCACGATCTGCGAGCCCTTGACGCCGGTGGCGGGCTCGATTTCATAGCGCGTGATGACCGGGCCCGGCTGCGCCAACACAACGGTGACTGTGACCCCAAAGTCCTTGAGCTTTTTCTCGATCAGGCGGCTGGTCATCTCCAGCGTTTCAGGTGCCACGGTTTCCTGACGCAAGAGCGCAACATCAAGCAGGTCAACCTGCGGCAGTTTGGTATCAAGCAACTCATGGAACAGGGGTTTCTGCCGTTCCTTAGCCACACGCACGCTCTTGGGCGGATCAACCAGCAGCGGCTCAACCAGTACCGTTTTGACCGGATGTTCCTGGCGCTCCTGGCGCTCTTCTACCAACACTTCTTCGCGCGCCCGCGCTGCTTCCTGACCCAAAGATAAATCCTGCTGCAACTCGAGCTGCTCACGTCTATTTTCAACTTTCGAATACAACCAGGCGCCCAGCCGCTCTGCCAGGTATCCCCAAGAAAACCGGAACACCAAAGCGGCACCAAACACGCCTGCCACGATGGCCGCCAAGGCAGAACCCACGAACCCCAGCCAGTGCACACTCAATGGCCCAAGCCAGAAGCCCAAAACACCGCCCACATGACCCGGCAATTGTGACTCCAGACTGTAAAAACGGGACCATTCCAGCATCACACTGCCACCCAGAAGCAAGGCCAGGCCACCCCAAAATGTGACATGGCGGCGGATACGCAGCCCCATGGTCAGCGTGCCCCCTGCATCGTCGAGCGCCCATGCCGTTTGCCCGCGCAACCAGTGCGCCAAAGCACTCAACCAGACCCGAACGGCAGCAGCCACACACCACCACACTGAATATCCAAGGAGAAAATAACTGGCATCGGCGACCCAGGCGCCCAATTGCCCCGCCAGGTTAAGTGCCGCCGCACCCGAACCAGAAGTGGACCAGGCAGCATCCTGTGGCGTGTAAGTGAGCAGTGCCATGATCCAAAGCGCCAGCACCAAAAATCCCAGAAACAAACCGATTTCCGAGGCAAAGCGGATGAGCCCATGAGGTGCAGTGGCTGACTCTGAGTCATTAAATGTATTGAGTGAATAAGTCATTTCCGTTTTCTTTAAACTCACGCTTAATATACACGGCGCAAGCCCTCCCTCCCCAAGGTTTAACATGACAGACACAAGACACGCCAAAGTATTGATTCTGGGCTCTGGCCCGGCCGGCTACACCGCCGCCATTTACGCTGCACGCGCCAACCTGCAACCCTTGCTGATCACCGGCATCGCCCAAGGCGGCCAATTGATGACCACCACCGAGGTCGACAATTGGCCTGCTGATGTCGATGGTGTGCAGGGCCCCGAACTCATGCAGCGCTTTTTGGCGCATGCCGAGCGCTTCAAGACCGACATTGTGTTCGACCACATCAGCCAGGTCGATTTTTCCAAGCGGCCGTTCACCCTGACCGGCGACAGCGGCAGCTACACCTGCGATGCACTCATTCTGGCCACCGGCGCCTCAGCCAAGTACCTGGGACTGCCCTCAGAAGAAGCCTTCATGGGCCGGGGTGTGTCAGGCTGCGCCACTTGCGACGGCTTTTTTTATCGTAACGAAGTGTGTTGCGTGGTCGGTGGCGGCAACACCGCAGTGGAAGAAGCACTGTATTTGTCCAACATCG